>NZ_JBEZKZ010000002.1:0-232284 GCF_040651895.1 Streptomyces sp. NPDC048352 | reverse complement strand
GTCGAAGGGGATCGGCAGCTCCACGGCCGCCTTCGCCGTCTCGACCTCGCAGACGACCTGCCCGTCGGTGACGGTGTCACCCGGCTGGACGTACCACTTGAGGATCTCTGCCTCGGTGAGGCCCTCGCCCACGTCGGGCATCTTGAATTCGCGGATCGTCATGGCGGTGCTCTCCTCAGTACGCCAGCGAGCGGTCGACGGCGTCGAGCACCCTGTCCAGGCCCGGCAGGTACTCGTCCTCCAGGCGGGCTGGCGGGTACGGGGCGTGGAAGCCGCCCACGCGCAGCACCGGCGCCTCCAGGTGGTAGAAGCACCGCTCCGTGATGCGTGCGGCGATCTCGGAGCCGGTACCGAGGAAGACCGGAGCCTCGTGGACGACGACCAGACGGCGGGTCTTCTCCACCGACGCCTGGATCGCGTCGAAGTCGATCGGGGACATCGAGCGCAGGTCCAGGACCTCCACCGACTTGCCCTCCTCGGCCGCCGCGGCCGCCGCCTCCAGGCAGACCTTCACCATCGGGCCGTACGCCGCGAGGGTGAGGTCCGAGCCCTCGCGCGCCACGCGCGCCTTGTGCAGCTCGTAGGGGATGGCCTCGACATCGACCTCGCCCTTGTCCCAGTAGCGGCGCTTCGGCTCGAAGAAGATCACCGGGTCGTCGCTGAGGATCGCCTGCTGGAGCATCCAGTACGCGTCGCTCGCGTTCGACGGCGAGACCACCTTCAGGCCCGCGACGTGCGCGAAGAGCGCCTCGGGGGACTCGCTGTGGTGCTCGACGGCACCGATCGCGCCGCCGTACGGGATGCGGACGACGACCGGCATCTTGATCTTGCCGAGGGCGCGGGCGTGCATCTTCGCGAGCTGCGTGACGATCTGGTCGTACGCGGGGAAGACGAAGCCGTCGAACTGGATCTCCACGACCGGCCGGTAGCCGCGCAGGGCCAGGCCGATGGCGGTCCCGACGATGCCGGACTCGGCGAGCGGGGTGTCGATGACCCGCTCCTCGCCGAAGTCCTTCTGCAGGCCGTCGGTGATCCGGAAGACACCGCCCAGCTTGCCGACGTCCTCACCCATGATCAGGACCTTGGGGTCCGTCTCGAGGGCCTTGCGCAGCGACTCGTTGAGCGCCTTCGCGATCGACATCTTCTCGACAGCCATCAGTGACCCTCCTCGGCCGGCTCGAAGGAAGCGAGGTAGGCCGCGAACTGGGCGCGCTCCTCGTCGACGAGCGCGTGCCCGTCCGCGTAGACGTTCTCGAAGATCGCCATGGTGTCGGGGTCGGGCATGGCGCGCACGACCTCGCGCACCCGCTTGCCGAGGGCCTCGCTCTCGGTCTCCAGCCCCTCGAAGAACGCCTCGTCGGCGCCGCCGGAGGCCAGCAGGTGGGCCTTCAGGCGCAGGATCGGGTCCTTCGCCTCCCAGGCCGCCGTCTCCTCGTCGAGCCGGTACTTGGTCGGGTCGTCGGAGGTGGTGTGGGCGCCCATGCGGTACGTGAACGCCTCGACCAGGGTCGGGCCCTCGCCGCGGCGGGCGCGCTCCAGCGCCCAGCGGGTGACCGCCAGGCAGGCCAGGACGTCGTTGCCGTCGACGCGGACGCCCGGGAAGCCGAAGCCCTGCGCGCGCTGGTAGAGCGGCACGCGCATCTGGCGCTCGGTCGGCTCGGAGATCGCCCACTGGTTGTTCTGGCAGAAGAACACCACGGGCGAGTTGTAGACGGCCGAGAAGGTGAAGGCCTCGGCCACGTCGCCCTGGCTGGAGGCGCCGTCGCCGAAGTAGGCGATCACCGCGGAGTCGGCGCCGTCCTTGGCCACGCCCATGGCGTAGCCGGTGGCGTGCAGCGTCTGCGAGCCGATGACGATCGTGTACAGGTGGAAGTTGTTGGTGTTCGGGTCCCATCCGCCGTGGTTCACACCGCGGAACATGCCGAGCAGGTTGGTCGGGTCGACGCCGCGGCACCAGGCCACGCCGTGCTCCCGGTAGGTCGGGAAGACGTAGTCGTCGTCGCGCAGGGCCCGGCCGGAGCCGATCTGCGCGGCCTCCTGGCCGAGCAGCGAGGCCCACAGGCCCAGCTCGCCCTGGCGCTGGAGGGCGGTGGCCTCGGAGTCGAAACGGCGGGTCAGGACCATGTCGCGGTACAGCCCGCGCAGGTCGTCGGCGGTGATGTCGGCGACATAGGGGGCGAACTCGGGGTCGTCGACCCGGTTGCCCTCGGGCGTCAGCAGCTGTACGAGCTGGGGCTCGGCACTCTGCGCGGCGGCGGCGGTCTTGCCGGCCGCCCGCTTGGTGCCGCTGCTGCGTCGCGGCTTGCGCGCGGCAGTGCTCTCCACGGTCACGTGTGCTCCTCCGTCGGTCCGGCACCCGGGTTCTCCGGGGACCAGTGCGGCTCACCTGTATCCGTACCCGCACACGGGGTGGGTGCACGGCGCGTAACGGATTCAGGCGTGACAGGTGCCCCGGCGAGTGCCCTGCGCACAGCACGTTACCCAGTGCGACGCATAACTGCGAAACCCCGTTTGACCTGCGATTTTGCTTGGATATCCAAGTAAATCGGCCGCCTGGGGAACATCCACTGGTCACAGCCTTGCAGGGGGCCGGAACAACGGCACGTTATCCCGGGTAACTCCGGCAGGGAAGGGGTGAGTGTGTGAAGATGAGTTTGTGCGCGAAGATGGAAAAATCAAGGTATTTCTCCTGGATGACCACGAAGTGGTACGCCGGGGCGTTCACGAGCTTTTGTCGGTCGAAGAGGACATCGAGATCGTCGGTGAGGCCGGCACCGCCGCCGACGCGCTGGTCCGCATCCCCGCCACCCGCCCCGACGTCGCGGTCCTCGACGTGCGCCTTCCGGACGGCAGCGGTGTCGAGGTCTGCCGCGAGGTGCGCTCGCAGGACGAGGACGTCAAGTGCCTGATGCTGACCTCCTTCGCCGACGACGAGGCGCTGTTCGACGCGATCATGGCGGGCGCCTCCGGCTACGTCCTCAAGGCGATCCGCGGGAACGAGCTGCTCAGCGCCGTGCGCGAGGTGGCGGCCGGCAAGTCGCTGCTGGACCCGGTGGCCACCGCGCGCGTGCTGGAGCGGCTGCGCGACGGCAAGAACGGCAAGGGTGACGACCGGCTCTCGCACCTCACCGAGCAGGAGCGCAGGATCCTCGACCTGATCGGCGAGGGCCTGACCAACCGGGTGATCGGCGAGCGCCTGCACCTGGCCGAGAAGACCATCAAGAACTACGTCTCCAGCCTGCTGTCCAAGCTGGGCATGGAGCGCCGGTCCCAGGCCGCCGCGTACGTGGCCCGCCTCCAGGCGGAACGGCGCTAGGACGACTCGCTCGTAACCCGCTCGTACGACTCCGCTCCGACGACTCGCTCCGACGACTCGCCAGTACGGCTCCGGCGCGGCTCGATTCGGGACCAACGTCCCGGCCCGTCGGGGCGTGGTCCTCTGTTCCGGCGCTCCGCCGGTGTTCGAGTGTGGCTGCATGTCCCCGGAGGAATTCCACGCCCTCGAACTGCTGCGCCGCGTCTCCTACGGACGGGTGGCCACCAGCGTGCGCGCGCTGCCCTTCCTCGCCGTCGCCCGCCACGTCGTGGCGGACGGCCGGGTCCTGCTGAGAATGCACGCCGGTGACGGCTGCCCCCGGGCGTGCGGTGGCAGTGTCGTCGCCTATGGGGCGGACAACTGCAATTCCGGCGAGCCGACCCTGTGGACGGTGCAGTTCACCGGTACGGCCGAGCTCGTCGAGCCGTCCACCGCAGAACTGGAACTATTCGGTCCGGCGCCGCATTTCATGGACGGGGAAGTCTTCGACCCCGTGTACCTGCGCATCGAACCCCAGCTCGTCACCGTGCACACCCTGGCGGGGAGCCCGGTCGGCGAGAGCTTCGGCGGCTCTCCGGCCCGGCCCTGCCGGCACGCCCTGTGACCTGCCCCGACATGCGAAAAGGGGCCCGGCGGAATTTCTTCCTCCGGGCCCCTTCGGGCATTTAACCGTCCTCGCCCGCGGGACTCGCGCCGCCGCCCCCGGTCGTCGGCGGGGTGGGCTTCGCGGTCGGCTCCACCGGCGGGGTGGTCTTCGGCGTCGGCTCCACGGGCGGGGTGGTCTTTGGCGTCGAGGGGTTGGTGCTCGGCGTCGAGGGGTTGGTGCTCGGCGTGTACTTGCTGGGCTTCGGCGCCGGGTTGTACGTCTCCTCGTCGTGCGAGCGGTCGGTCTCCGGGCTCGGCGTGGTCGCCGGGGTCTCCGGCGAGTTGCCGCCGCTGCTCTGCGACGGGGCCGGCGTGCTCACCTTCGTCTTGGGCTTGTTGCCGCCGTCACCGACGCCGAGGCCGCCGGACTTGATGGCGTACGCCACACCGCCGGCGATGGCGAGCACGGCGAGCACCGCGAAGAGCCACGCCTTCCACTTGCCGCCGGGGCGGTTGTCGTAGCCGTCGTACCCGTTGGGGCCGTTGTGGCCGCCGCCGTGGCCGTGGTTGCCGCCGCCGGGGAAGGCCGTGCCGTCGTCCGGGTTCAGCGGCGGGACCATCGGCTGCTGGAACTGCGAGGTCGTGCCGTGCGCGGTGTACTGCGGGCGCCGCGGTCCGCCGTTGGGCGCGGACGTCATCGCCGAGGTGGCCGCGCCGCCCGGCTGGCCGTGCGGGAGCGTCATGGTGACGGGTCCGGTGTTCCAGGTGCCGGTGTTGGCCCCCTGGTCCTGGAGCATCTGGAGCGCGTACTGGACGAGCCCGCGCATCTCCTCGGCGCTCTGGAACCGGTCGTCCGGGTCCTTGGCGAGCGACCGCATGACCAGGCCGTCGAGTTCCTGCGGGATGGAGTGGCCCTCGGGCAGCTGCGAGGGCGGCACCGGCGCGTCCTGGACGTGCTGGTAGACGACGGACAGCGGGGTCTCGCCGGTGAAGGGGGGCCGCAGCGCGAGGAGTTCGTAGAGCAGGCAGCCGGTGGCGTACAGGTCGCTGCGGTGGTCCACGGCCTTGCCGAGGGCCTGTTCCGGCGACAGGTACTGCGGGGTGCCCATGACCATGCCGGTCTGGGTCATCGTCGACTGCGCGCCGTGCAGGGCGCGGGCGATGCCGAAGTCCATCACCTTCACGGCGCCGGCGTGGGTGATGATGACGTTGGCGGGCTTGATGTCCCGGTGCACGATGCCGTGCTGGTGCGAGTACGCGAGCGCTTCCAGCACGCCCGACACGATGATGAGCGCCTGCTCGGGCCCCGGCGCCTCGGCGCTGAGCAGGAGTTCGCGGATGGTGCGGCCCTCGACCAGCTCCATCACGATGTAGGGGACCACGTTCGGGCCGACCCGGTCCTCGCCGGAGTCGTACACGGCGACGACGGCGTGGTGGTTGAGGCCGGCGACCGACTGTGCCTCACGGGTGAAGCGGGCCTTGGAGACCGGGTCCTCGGCCAGGTCCGCCCGGAGCAGCTTCACGGCCACGGTGCGGCCCAGCCGTACGTCCTCCGCCGCGAACACCTCGGCCATGCCGCCGCGGCCCAGGCGGTGGGTCAGCCGGTAGCGGCCGTCCCCCACGAGACCGCCCGCGCCCCAGTGCTCAGGACCGTCGGCCATCCCGGCGCCGTTTTCCTCGGGTTCGGGTGCCATCAGTCCTCGCCGTCGTCTCTCTCGTCCGCTCTAGCGGTGGGTCCTCTTCGGGTGCTCCGATGAACGCTACAGCCTCGGAACCGGTCACCGTTCGGACACAGACGCCCCGTAGGCCCGTGGTCACGCAGCGGGCACCGGCTTGACGTGTGCTTGCCCTCCGGCAGACTGGGCGCGACATGCGCTCAGCCAGACGCGTAGGGACACAGCCCGAGGGGAAGCAACAGTCATGAGCCAGGACGCCACACAGGGCCGGTACGCAGGCGGCTCCCTGGCCGGTGGCCGTTACCAGCTAAGGGATTTGCTGGGCGAGGGGGGCATGGCCTCCGTCTACCTCGCGTACGACTCCGCGCTCGACCGCCAGGTCGCCATCAAGACCCTGCACAGCGAACTCGGGCGCGAGGCGTCCTTCCGCGAGCGCTTCCGGCGTGAAGCGCAGGCTGTTGCCAAACTGTCGCACACCAACATCGTCTCGGTCTTCGACACCGGCGAGGGCACGGTCACCTTCGGCTCCGGCCGGGGCGACGAGGCGGTCATGCCGTACATCGTCATGGAGTACGTGGAGGGCCGGCCGCTCGGCTCCGTGCTCGACGCGGACATCCGCCAGTACGGGGCCATGCCCGCGGACAAGGCGCTCAAGGTGACGGCCGACGTCCTGGCCGCGCTGGAGACCAGCCACGAGATGGGCCTGGTCCACCGCGACATCAAGCCCGGCAACGTGATGATGACCAAGCGCGACGTCGTCAAGGTGATGGACTTCGGCATCGCCCGGGCCATGCAGTCGGGGGTCACCTCGATGACGCAGACCGGCATGGTCGTCGGCACCCCGCAGTACCTGTCGCCCGAGCAGGCGCTGGGGCGCGGCGTCGACGCCCGCTCCGACCTGTACTCCGTCGGCATCATGCTGTTCCAGCTGCTGACGGGCCGCATCCCCTTCGACGCGGACTCGCCGCTGGCCATCGCGTACGCGCACGTCCAGGAGGAGCCGGTGGCTCCCTCGACCATCAACCGGGCGGTCACCCCGGCGATGGACGCCCTGGTGGCGCGGGCCCTGAAGAAGAACCCGAACGAGCGCTTCCCCACGGCCACGGCCATGCGGGACGAGATCCTGCGGGTGATGTCGGCCGGGCAGACCGGCGCCCCGGTCATCGTCCCGGGTGCCGCGACCGGCGGCAGCGGGGCGGGCGTGGGCTCGGCCGTGTTCCCGCCGGTGGACTCCGGCTTCCAGGCGCCGCCGCCGCAGTCGCTCCAGCAGCCGTACCAGGCGCAGACCCCACCGCCGTCGCCGTACGCCCCGCAGACGCAGCAGCAGGGCGGTTACGCCTACCCGCACACCCCGGTGCCGCAGCAGCAGTACGCACCGCAGACGCCGCCGCCGTTCACCATCTCGCCCTCGGCCCCGTCCGGCCCCGCGGCCTCCTCGGGCGGCGGGAAGCGGAACACGCCGGTCGTGGTCGGGGCGATCGTGGTGGCGCTGCTGGCCATCGGCGGTCTGATCGCGGTGCTGAACATGGACGACGACAAGGGCGGCAACGACTCCCCGTCCGCCGCGGCGTCCCCCTCCGGCTCGGCGGCGGCAGCGGCCGGCCACAAGGGGCCGGACCCCTCCCGCACGATCGACCCGGAGAAGTGCAAGAGCCCGACGAAGGCCTACAAGGACGCCACCAAGGTGGTGGCGCCCGACTTCCGGTACAAGAACCTGCGCTCGGTGAAGGAGTGCATCCAGGCCGCCGGCTGGAGGTTCGAGATCCAGGAGCGCGACGAGGCCGTCTACGGCCAGGACACCGTCCTGGAGCAGCTGCCGGCGTCCGGCAGCGACGTGGCCAAGGAGGGCACGCTGTTCACGCTGGTCGTCTCCACGGGCGACCCGCAGTAGGCACCGCCTCCCGCCCGTACCGCCGACTCGGTGGTACGGGCGCCCCGGGCACCCTGACGGACCGCCCGAAGTGCCGGATGTGCCCCACCGTGTGAACCTGAGTCCGGCGCCTCGACACCGGGCGTCCGGGCCGCACGGAAGGGGAGGGGCACCCCGTGACTCAACGCCTCCGCGTGCCGCCCTGGGCCGCCGCGGCCGCGCTGGCGGCCGCCGCGCTGCTGGCCGCCGCGCCCGCGAGCGCCACCCCCGCCCGCGCCCCGTCCGCCGCCGCGCCGGCCGTCGCCGACGAGGAGGCCGACGTACCGCAGGAGGCGTACGAGGAACTCGCCGGCAGTGCCGCGGGCGTCGGCCGGGAGCACCCCGGGCGGCCCGCCGACGAGCCGGTCGGCCCCGGCTTCGTCGCCGTCTCCCGCCCGGTGCGTCCGGTCCACCCGGTACGGCCGCTCCAGCCGCTCCAGCCGGTCCAGCCGGTCCAGCCGCTCCACCCCGTGCAGCCCGGGCACCCGGTGCGCCCCGGCGAGCCGGTGCGTCCGGGGCACCCGCCCCGGGAGCACCCGCGGCCCCAGACCCCGCCGGGCGCCGCCCCGAGCCCGTCGGCCCCCGTCACCGCGCTCGGCACCGAACCCAACGAACGGCTCGCCGAGCTGGCCGCGCACCTCCTGCCGCTGGGCACCGGGCTGGCCCTGATGGGGCTGGGGCTCGGGTACATGGGCGTGCGGCTGCGGCGGGGGCGGTAGGACCGGCCGAGGTCGTGTCCCCGGACAGGGTGGATCACGCCTGCGCGGGGGCACACCGTGTACGTACGCAGCCGTGCGAGAGAATGACGGCATGGAGATGCCGAGGAGTGAACGGTCGCAGGACAGCCCCCCGCACGTGCTGATCGTGGGCCAGGACGGGATGGCGGTCGGCGGCACCGATGACGAGTCGCGCGAGGTCCCGGTGACGGAGATGGTCGAACAGCCCGCCAAGGTCATGCGCATCGGCAGCATGATCAAGCAACTTCTGGAAGAAGTACGCGCCGCCCCTCTGGACGAGGCCAGCCGGGTCCGTCTCAAGGACATCCACGCGGCGTCGGTGAAGGAACTCGAAGACGGCCTCGCGCCGGAGCTGGTCGAGGAACTGGAGCGGCTCTCCCTGCCGTTCACCGAGGAGGCGGTCCCCTCCGAGGCGGAACTGCGGATCGCGCAGGCGCAGTTGGTGGGGTGGCTGGAGGGCCTCTTCCACGGCATCCAGACGGCCCTGTTCGCGCAGCAGATGGCGGCGCGGGCCCAGCTGGAACAGATGCGCCGCGCCCTCCCGCCGGGCGGCTCCGCGGACGAAAACGAAGACGGCCCCCACGGAGCAGTCCGCTCGGGCCCCTACCTGTAGCCCCCACCGGCCACACCGGCCCCCGGCCCCCGAGCCGGGGCCGGGGTCTTCCAGCCCCGGCGGCGCTCGAGGCGCGGGGTCCGGGGCGCAGCCCCAGGGTCTTTCAGCCTCGTCGGCGTTCGAGGCGCGGGTCCGGGGCGCAGCCCCAGGGCCTTACAGCCCCACCGGCGTTCGAGGCGCGGGTCCGGGGCGCAGCCCCAGGGTCTTCCAAGCCCGCCGACGTTTGAGCCGCGGGTCCGGGGCGCAGCCCCAGGGCCTTACAGCCCGCCGGCGCTCGAGGCGCGCGGTCCGGGGCGCAGCCCCAGGGTCCCTCAGCCCCGCCGGCGGCCCCAGGGTCTTCCAGCCTCGCCGGCGTTTGAGGCGCGGGGCCGGGCAGGGCCCGGGGAACGGGCGAAGGGCGGGGAGGGGACCGCTCCGCGCAGCGGCACGCCACCCGCAGGCGCCGGCCACGGCCGACCGCCCCGCCACGGGGGCGGCCCCGCCCGCAACGGCCCGCGCATACTCAAGGGCATGAGCTACGACGCCATCGTCCTCGCCGGCGGCGCCGCCCGGCGCCTCGGCGGGGCCGACAAACCCACCCTCCACGTCGGCGGCCGCACCCTCCTCGACCGCGTCCTGGCGGCCTGCCCGGACGCCGCCGGGACCGTCGTGGTCGGCGCCCGGAGGGCAACGGCACGGCCGGTCACCTGGACCCGCGAGGACCCGCCCGGCGGCGGCCCGGTGGCCGCGCTGGACGCCGGGGTCCGCCGGACCACCGCCCCGCTGGTCCTCGTACTCTCCGCCGACCTGCCCTTCCTCGACCGGAACACCGTCCGCACCCTGCTCGCGTCCGCCGCCGCCGGCCCGCGCGACGGGGCCCTGCTGCGGGACGCCGACGGCCGCGACCAGCCCCTCGTCGCCGCCTACCGCGCGGAGCCCCTGCGCCGCGAGATCGCCCTGCTCGCCACCGAGCACGGCACCCTCCACGGCCTCCCGCTGCGCGCGCTCACCGCCGAGCTGGATCTGGCCACGGTGGGCGCCTCCGCGCCACTCGCCTCCTTCGACTGCGACACCTGGGAGGACCTGGCAGCCGCCCGCGCCCGGATCAGGGAGCATGGGAGCGTGCTGGAGCATTGGATCACCGCCGCCAAGAACGAACTCGGGATCGACGACCTCCCCGTCGACGTCGCGACCCTGCTCGACCTCGCCCGTGACGCCGCCCACGGCGTGGCGCGGCCCGCCGCTCCACTGACGACCTTCCTCGTCGGCTACGCGGCCGCCCGCGCCGAGGCCGCCGGCGCCGACCCCGCCCAGGCCGTGGCCGAAGCCTCCCGCAAGGCCGCCGACCTGGCCCTGCGCTGGGCCGCCGAGGCCCAGCCCCCCCACCCCGAGGAGACCGGCTCCGGATGACCCGCACCGACGCCGACGGCGCCCTGGACGAGGCCCTCGCCCTGGTCAGCCGCACCCCCGACGCCGGCGGCACCGGCGGCCACCGCGCCGTCCCCTGGCTGCGCGCCCGCGAGACCGCCGCACGCGCCGGGACCGCCGTGCCGGCCCGCACCCGTCGGGTACCGCTCGCGGACGCCCTCGGCGAGGTGCTGACCGCCCCGCTCGAAGCCCTCAGCGACCTGCCCTCCTTCGACACCTCGGCCATGGACGGCTGGGCCGTCGCCGGCCCCGGCCCCTGGCAGGTCCGGCCCGGCGGGGGGATCCTCGCCGGGGACGAGCCGCCCGCGCCGCTCGGCGACGGCGAGGCCGTACGGATCGCCACCGGCGCCCGGGTGCCCGCCGAGACCACCGCCGTGATCCGCAGCGAGCACGCCCGCGAGTCCGGCACCCAGCTGCACGCCGCCCGGCCCGTGACCACCGGCCAGGACATCCGTCCGCGCGGCCAGGAGTGCCGCTCGGGTGATCTGCTGCTGCCCGTGGGCTCCCTCGTCACCCCGGCCGTGCTCGGCCTCGCCGCGGCCGCCGGGTACGACGAGCTGGTCACCCGGCCCCGGCCCCGCGTGGAGGTCCTGGTCCTCGGGGACGAACTGCTCACCGCGGGCCGCCCGCACGACGGCCTGATCCGGGACGCCCTCAGCCCCATGCTCGGCCCCTGGATCACCCGGCTCGGCGCCGAGGTCACCGGCACGCGCCGGATCGGCGACGACCCGGCCGGGGCCGAAGCCCTGCTGGAAGCGGTCACCGGATCCACCGCGGACGTCGTCATCACCACCGGCGGCACCGCCTCCGGCCCCGTCGACCACGTCCACCCCGTGCTGCGCCGCGCGGAGGCCGAGCTGCTGGTGGACGGCGTGGCGGTGCGCCCGGGGCATCCCATGCTGCTGGCCCGCCTCGGCGGCCAGGAGCAGCCCCGCCACCTGGTCGGCCTGCCCGGAAACCCGCTCGCCGCCGTCTCCGGGCTGCTGACGCTGGCCGAACCGCTGCTGCGCGCCCTCGCCGGGCGCCGCCAGCGGCCCCGCTACACGGTGCCGGTGGAGGGGGACGTGCCCGGGCACCCGTACGACACCCGGCTGGTGCCGGTGCTGCTGACCGACGAGCACGCCGTACCGCTGCGCTACAACGGCCCGGCCATGCTGCGCGGGGTGGCGGCCGCCGACGCGCTGGCCGTCGTACCGCCGCACGGCGCACGGTCGGGGCAGGACCTGGAGATCCTCGACCTGCCCTGGGCTTCGGGGGGATGTTTCACGTGAAACTTCACGGCCAGGACGCCATGGCGCGGGGCGCCGACGAGAAACTCGTCTCACGCCGCATCAAACTCCCCACGCGCGTGGTCGAGAAACCGCTGCGGCAGGTCACCCGGCGGCTGCTGATGGCCCTCTTCGTGCTCTGCCTGACGGTGCTGATCGTCTGGCTCGACCGCGAGGGCTACCACGACAACGCCAACGAGAAGGTCGACTTCCTCGACTGCGTCTACTACGCGACCGTGACGCTGTCGACCACGGGCTACGGGGACATCGTCCCCTTCAGCGACAGCGCGCGGCTGGTCAACATCCTGCTGATCACCCCGCTGCGCGTGCTGTTCCTGATCATCCTGGTCGGCACCACCCTGGAGGTGCTGACCGAACGCACCCGCGAAGAATGGCGGCTGAACCGCTGGAGGAACAACTTGCGTGAGCACACGGTCGTCGTCGGCTTCGGCACCAAGGGCCGCTCCGCCCTGCAGACGCTGCTGGCGACCGGCCTGCCGAGGGAGCAGGTCGTCATCGTGGACCCCAGCGCCAAGGTGATCGACATCGCCAACTCGGAGGGCTTCACCGGGGTCGTCGGCGATGCCACCCGCTCGGAGGTGCTGCTGCGGGCCGAGCTCCAGAAGGCCCGTCAGATCATCATCGCCACCCAGCGGGACGACACCGCGGTCCTGGTGACGCTGACGGCCCGGCAGCTCAACCGCGGAGCGAAGATCGTCGCGGCGGTCCGGGAAGAGGAGAACGCGCCGCTGCTGAAGCAGTCCGGGGCGGACGCGGTCATCACGAGCGCCAGCGCGGCGGGCCGGCTGCTGGGCCTGTCGGTGCTCAGCCCGAGCGCGGGCACCGTGATGGAGGACCTGATCCAGCAGGGCAGCGGCCTCGACCTGATCGAACGGCCCGTCAACAAGTCGGAGGTGGGCCGCAGTGTCCGGGAGACCGGCGACCTCGTCGTGAGCGTCCTGCGCGGCCACCGGCTGCTCCCGTACGACGACCCGCACGCGAGCCCGCTCCAGCTGACGGACCGCGTGATCACCATCGTCCGGGCCGTCCCGCCGACGGGTCCTCAGGTCACCCTGGGCCCGGTGGAGTAGGGCGGGTAGATTCCGCGCCATGCATGCGATCACGATCGAGCAGCCCGGCGGCCCCGAGGCCCTGGTCTGGGCAGAGGTACCCGATCCGGTGGCGGGCGAGGGGGAGGTGCTCGTCGAGGTCGCGGCGAGCGCCGTGAACCGCGCCGACGTCCTGCAACGGCAGGGGTTCTACGATCCGCCGCCCGGCGCCTCCCGGTACCCCGGCCTGGAGTGCTCCGGGCGCGTCGTCGCGCTCGGGCCGGGGGTGTCCGGCTGGGCGGTGGGCGACGAGGTGTGCGCGCTGCTGTCCGGCGGCGGGTACGCCGAACGGGTGGCCGTCCCGGCGGGGCAGCTGCTGCCGGTGCCCAAGGGCGTGGACCTGGTGACGGCGGCCGCGCTGCCGGAGGTCGTCGCGACGGTGTGGTCCAACGTCTTCATGGTGGCGGGGCTGCGGCCGGGCGAGACCCTGCTGGTGCACGGCGGTTCCAGCGGGATCGGCACCATGGCGATCCAGCTCGGCAAGGCCGTCGGGGCGCGGGTGGCGGTGACGGCGGGCGGCAAGGAGAAGCTGGCGCGCTGCGCCGAGCTGGGCGCGGACGTCCTGATCGACTACCGCGAGCAGGACTTCGTGGAGGAGCTGCGGGCCGCGACGGGCGGTGCCGGGGCGGACGTGGTCCTGGACATCATGGGCGCGAAGTACCTGGCGCGGAACCTGGACGCGCTGGCCGTGAACGGCCGGCTCGCCATCATCGGCCTCCAGGGCGGGGTGAAGGCCGAGCTGGACCTGCGCACCCTGCTGACGAAGCGGGCGGCGATCACGGCGACCACGCTGCGGACCCGTCCGCTGGAGGAGAAGGCGGCCATCATCGCGGCCGTACGGGAGCACGTGTGGCCGCTGGTCGCCTCCGGCCGGGTCCGCCCGGTGGTGCACGCGGCGTACCCGATCGCCGAGGTGGCCGAGGCGCACCGGGTCATGGAGGCCAGCACCCACGTGGGCAAGCTGCTGCTGACGATCTGACGTCCGCCGCGCGGGCTGGAGGATCCAGCCCGCGCGGGGGTTCGCGGTGCGGGGGTGCGGGGGCGGAGCCCCCGCAGGGTCGCGCAGCGGCAACCCGGCCCCCGCCCCCGGACCGGTCGGCCCCCTACAGCCCGCGCAGCAGAACGGCCGGGTTCTCCACGCAGTCGGCCACGTACCGCAGGAAGCCGCCCGCCGTGCCGCCGTCGCAGACGCGGTGGTCGAAGGTCAGGGACAGCTGCACGACCTGGCGGACGGCCAGCTCGCCCCGGTGGACCCACGGCTTCGGGATGATCCGGCCCACACCCAGCATGGCCGCCTCGGGGTGGTTGATGATCGGCGTGGAGCCGTCCACGCCGAACACCCCGTAGTTGTTGAGGGTGAACGTCCCGCCGGTCAGGTCGGAGGGGGCCAGCTTCCCCGCCCGGGCCAGCTCGGTCAGCCGGGCGAACTCGGCCGACAGGGACTCCGGGCTGCGCGTCTGGGCGTCCCGGACCACCGGGACCATCAGCCCCCGCTCGGTCTGCGCGGCGAAGCCCAGGTGCACGGCCGGGAGCCGGACGATCTCGTTGGCGGCGAGGTCGACCGTGGAGTTGAGCTCCGGGTACCGGGCGAGCGCGGCGGTGCAGATCCGGGCCAGCAGCGCCAGCACCGAGATCTTCGGGCCGTCCACGGCGTTCATCGCGGCCCGCGCGGCCATCAGCTCGGTGGCGTCCGCGTCGACCCAGCACGTGGCCTCGGGGATCTCCCGCCGGCTGCGCGAGAGCTTCTCCGCCACGGCGCCCCGCAGCCCCTTGAGCGGGATCCGCTCCCCCGCCGGCGCCGACACGGCCGCCGCGGTGACGGGCTCGGCGGGCGCGGACGCGGGCCGGGCGCTCCGCAGCACCGCCTCCACGTCGGCCCGCAGGATCAGGCCCTCCGGCCCCGACCCGCGCAGCGCCCGCAGGTCGACCCCGTTGTCCCGGGCCAGTTTGCGCACGAGCGGCGAGATGACGGGCACCGGCCCGGCGGGAGCCGCCGGAGCCGCCGGTGCCGTCACGACGGGGGCCGGGGCCGCGACCGGCGCCGACACCGCGGCGGTGACGGGTCGCACCCGCCGCCGACGCGCCGGGCGCGAGTGGTCCGAGCCGTAGCCGATCAGCGGCCGCGGCGCGTCGCCGGAGCCTTCGGCCTCCGCTCCGGTGGCCTCACCGGCCCCGGCGGGCGCCGACTGCGCACCGACCGCCACGGTGATCAGCGGGGCGCCGACCGGCAGCTCCTCGCCCTCCTCGCCGAACCGGGCGGTGACCACGCCGCCGTACGGGCAGGGCACCTCCACCATCGCCTTGGCCGTCTCGACCTCGACGACCGGCTGGTCGATGGCGACGACGTCGCCCACGGCCACCAGCCACCGCACGATCTCGGCCTCGGTCAGGCCCTCGCCGAGGTCCGGCAGCTTGAACTCCATGACCTGCGGCATCAGTTCTCCCACTGCAGGCGGGCCACTGCGTCCAGGATCCGTTCCACTCCCGGCAGGTGGTGCTTCTCCAGCATCGGCGGCGGGTACGGGATGTCGAAGCCCGTCACGCGCAGCACGGGCGCCTCCAGGTGGTGGAAGCAGCGCTCGGTCACGCGGGCGGCGATCTCCGCCCCGGGCCCGCCGAAGCCGCCGGCCTCGTGCACCACCACCGCGCGCCCGGTCCGGCGTACGGAGGCGACGACCGTCTCCTCGTCGAAGGGGACGAGCGAGCGCAGGTCCACGACCTCCAGGTCCCAGCCCTCCTCGCGGGCCGCCTCGGCCGCCTCCAGGCAGAGCGGCAGCGAGGGCCCGTAGGTGATCAGGGTGGCGCTCGTACCGGCCCGGCGGACCAGGGCCGTGCCGATGCCCGGTACGGCCGCGGGCGCCTCCGGCGACCACTGCGCCTTCGACCAGTAGAGCCGCTTCGGTTCCAGGAAGACGACCGGGTCGTCGCTCGCGATCGAGGCGCGCAGCAGCCCGTACGCGTCCTCGACCGTCGCGGGGGTCACGACGGTGAGCCCCGGCGTGGCCGTGTAGTAGGCCTCGGAGGAGTCGCAGTGGTGCTCGACGCCGCCGATGCCGCCGCCGTACGGCACGCGGATGGTGATCGGCAGCGGCATCGCGCCGCGGGTGCGGTTGCGCATCTTCGCCACGTGCGAGATGAGCTGCTCGAAGGCCGGGTAGGCGAACGCGTCGAACTGCATCTCCACGACCGGCCGCAGCCCGTACATGGCCATGCCGACCGCGGTGCCCAGGATCCCGGCCTCGGCCAGCGGGGTGTCCGTGACGCGGTCCTCGCCGAACTCCTTCACGAGTCCGTCCGTGATCCGGAAGACCCCGCCGAGCGCCCCGACGTCCTCGCCCATCACGTGGACGGCCGGGTCCTCGGCCATCGCGTCGCGCATGGCACGGGTGAGGGCCTGCGCCATCGTCGCGGGCTTCACAGCGACGGTCGTCATGACGCGTCCTCGGCTTCCAGTTCGGTGCGCAGCATGGCGGCCTGCTCGCGCAGCCGGCCGGTCTGCTCCGCGTACACGTGCGCGAAGAGGTCCATCGGGTCCAGCACCGGCTCGGCGTTCATCCGCTCGCGCAGGTCCGCCGCCATCGCCTCGGCCGCGTCGCGCGCCTCCTCGATGCCCGCGTCGTCCAGGATGCCGCGGGCGGTCAGCTCGCGCTCCAGCAGCTGCACCGGGTCGTGCGCCTTCCAGGCCTCGACCTCGGCGTCGGAGCGGTAGCGGGTGGCGTCGTCGGCGTTGGTGTGGGCCTCCATCCGGTAGGTGACGGCCTCGATCAGGGTCGGTCCGCCGCCCGCGCGCGCCCGCTTCACGGCCTCGGTGAGGACCTCGTGCATGGCGGCGACGTCGTTGCCGTCGACCAGCCGGCCGGGCATCCCGTATCCGACGGCCTTGTGGGCCAGCGTGGGGGCGGCGGTCTGCTTGGCGAGCGGTACGGAGATGGCGAAGCCGTTGTTCTGCACCAGGAAGACCACGGGGGCCTGCCAGACGGCCGCGAAGTTCAGCGCCTCGTGGAAGTCGCCCTCGCTGGTGCCGCCGTCGCCGACCATGGCGAGCGCGACGACCTCGTCACCGCGCAGCCGCGCGGCGTGCGCGAGGCCCACCGCGTGCGGCAGCTGGGTGGCGAGGGGGGTGCACAGGGGGGCTATGCGGTGCTCCCGCGGGTCGTACCCGGTGTGCCAGTCGCCGCGCAGCAGCGTCAGGGCCTGTACGGGGTCCAGCCCGCGCGCCACGGCCGCGAGGGTGTCGCGGTAGCTCGGGAAGAGCCAGTCCTGCTCCTCCAGGACCAGCGCGGCCGCGATCTCGGCGGCCTCCTGCCCCACGGTGGAGGGGTACACGGCGAGACGGCCCTGCCGGGTCAGCGCGGTGGCCTGGGCGTTGTAGCGGCGGCCGCGCACGAGCTCGGCGTAGTAGCGGCGCATCAGCGCGGGGTCGAGCCCCTCCGCCGCCGGAGTGCCCAGCACCCGGTAGGGCTCGGGGTCCGGCAGCAGCGGAGCGGCCTCCGTGCGGGGCCTCCAGGCGGGCGGCGGGGTGACACGGTGCGGCGCACCGGCACCGGGCAGCTCTTGGACCGTCATGGCGGCGTACACCTCCTCGTGGGAAGCGGGCAGGGAGCGCCGCGGATGTGAGGCGCCTCACCAACCGATTGTTCGGTCGTCGGCGCAATTTGGCTACAGGCGGCTCCAGGCTGTGGACAAACTGGCGGCGGGGCCGTGGGATGGGTGCAGGACGTCCAGGAGAGGGAGGCAGTGGGCGATGCCGGATGAACAAATGGCCGGAGCGGGTGCCGGACCGGTCCCGCCGGGGGGCGCCCCGTCCGGCGCACCGGTCCCGCCCCGGCCCCTGGACCCCATCGACCGTTCGATCATGCGGTTGCTCCAGGCGGACGGCCGCGCGTCGATACGTTCGGTGGCGGAGCAGGTGCACGTCTCGCGGGCCAACGCCTACGCGCGCATCAACCGGCTGATCGACGACGGGGTGATCCGCGGCTTCACGGCCCGGGTCAACCACGAGCGCGCGGGCCAGGGCGCGTCCGCGTACATCACCCTGAAGATCGTCCAGAACTCCTGGCGCACGGTGCGCGAGAAGCTGCGCGAGCTTCCGGGGGCGGCCCACATCGCGCTGGTCAGCGGGGATTTCGACGTACTGCTGCTGGTCCACACCCCGGACAACCGCACGCTGCGGGAGCTGGTCCTGACCCGTCTGCAGGCCATCCCGGAGGTGCTGTCGACGCGCACGCTGCTGGTGTTCGAGGAAACGGATCTGCTGGACCCGGGTCCGCCCGCCGGCGGCCCGGCGGGCCTCCCGGAGGACTGAGCCGTACGGGCGGGGGCGCCGCCCGGCCGGCTCCCGGCCGGGCTCCGCTACGGCTTGGTGCGCAGACCGTCCAGGGCCATGCTGACGACCGCGTCCGCGAGCTGGTCGGGGGTGGTGCCCGGGTGCGGGCGGTACCACTCGACCAGGGAGTTCACCATGCCGAACAGCAGGCGGGTGGCGAGCCGGATGTCCACGTCGGCCCGCAGGTCCCCGTCGGCGGCGGCCGCCTTCAGGAGCTCGGCGACCTGGTGGTCGAACTCGCGGCGGCGCTCCAGGGCCCAGCGCTCGGTCCGGGTGTTGCCGCGCACCCGCAGCAGCAGGGTCACGTACGGCAGTTCCGCGACCAGGACCTCGACCGTGCGGCGCGTGACGTACTCGACGCGCGCGACCGCGCGGCCCCGTACGGCACCGGGCTCCTCCAGGATCGCGAAGAGGCCGTCCAGGGCCCGGCTGACGGCCCGGCGCAGCAGCTCCTCCTTGCCCGCGACGTGGTGGTAGATCGAGGACTTGGAGATGCCGGCCGCCTTGGAGAGGTGCTCCATGGAGGTGCCGTCGTAGCCCCGGTCGTTGAAGACCTGGACGGCGACGGACAGGAGCGTCTCCGGGGTGTAGGTGTCCCGCCTGGCCGTCGTCACGCGGTCCCCTCCGTGTCCTCATCCCCGTCGACGCCCTCGTCCTCGCCCGCCGCGTAGCCCAGCTTGAACAGCGCCAGCGAGGGCGCGTACCGCCCGCCGGGGCAGCGCTCGTCGAGGTGGTGCAGCAGGTCGTACGCCCAGTCCCGGCCGAGCCGGTCGTGCCACTCGGCGGGGCCCAGCGGGTAGTTGACGCCGAGCCGCATCGCGGTGTCGATGTCCTCGGCGGAGGCCACCCCGCGCGCCACGGCGTCGGCGGTCAGGTCGATCAGCATGGCGACGGTGCGGGCGACGATCATGCCGGGGACGTCGCCGATGACGGAGACCTTCTTGCCGAGCTTCTGGAAGAGGCCGATCGCCTCGGCGAGGGTCCGCTCGGTGGTGTCCTCGCCGGCCGAGAGCGCGATCCGGGGCGCGTCGCGGTAGTCCAGCGCGAGGTCGAAGTAGACGACGTCGTCGAACTCGATCGAGGTCTTGCCGTCCGCGAGCACCAGCTGGCCGTCACCGGGCAGCTGGATGTACGGGCCTCCGTGCTCGGTGGCCGTGACCGCGATCCCGGCCTCCTCCATGAGGCCGGCCAGGGCGGCGGCGGGGCCGAGGTCACCGACGACGGTGACCTTGTCCGGCGCGGCCTCGGGGGCCGCCGTGTGCGGGGCGGGCACCTTCGCGCCCTCGCCGTACGGGAACCAGCCGTGCCCGGACTTCCGGCCGAGGCGGCCCGACTGGACGAGCCGGCGCTGCGCGAGCGAGGGGGTGAACTTGGGGCTGTGGAAGAAGGAGTCCCAGACGGAGCGGGTGACGGCCTCGTTGACGTCCTGGCCGATCAGGTCGGTCAGCTCGAAGGGGCCCATCCGGAAGCCGCCGCTCTCGCGCAGGACGGCGTCGATGGTCGCGGGGTCGGCGCCCTGCTCCTCGTACACCGCGAAGGCCTCCGCGTAGAAGGGGCGGGCGATCCGGTTGACGATGAAGCCGGGGGTGTCGGCGCAGCGGACCGGCGTCTTCCCCCAGCCCAGGACCGTGCGGTACGCGCTCTCGGCGGCGGCCGGGTCGGTCGCGGAGCCGCTGACCACCTCGACGAGCGGGAGCAGCGGGGCCGGGTTGAAGAAGTGCAGGCCGAGGAAGCGCCCGGGGTGCGCGAGGCCGGCGCCCAGCTCGGTGACGGAGAGGGAGGAGGTGTTGGTGGCCAGCAGCGCGTCGGGCGAAACCACCCCTTCGAGGGCCGCGAACAGCTCGCGCTTGACGGCGACGTCCTCCACGATCGCCTCGATCACCAGGGCGGCGGAGGCGAGCCCGGTCAGGGTCTCGGCGGCATCGAGGCGGCGGACGGCGTCGTCGGCCTCGGCCCGGTCCAGCCGGCCCTTGGCGACCAGCCGCTCCACCCGGCCGGCCACGGCCTGCACCGCCTCACCGGCCCGCTCGGGAGCGGAGTCGTAGAGGCGTACGCGATGACCTGCGAGGAGAGCGACCTGGGCGATGCCCTGCCCCATGGTCCCGGCGCCGATGACCGCCACAGTGCGGGCCCGCTCGATTGCTGTCATGTCCTGATCCTCCCGCACGCGGTTGTCCACAGGTCTGCCGGGCCCTCTTGTACCGACCGATCGTTCGGTTACTCTAACTCCAGTCTGCTCTTCTTCACCCGCCCCTGCCTGAACCCAGGTCTGCGAACCAGCCCGATCCCGCCCGGCTCAACGAGGAGTTGGTCCCTGATGGCCGCCGAGCTCACCGTCCCCCAGCTGACCGAGAAGCACCGGACCACCCTGGACCAGGCGCTGGATGCCATCCGCAGCCGCGCCTACTGGTCCCCGCACCCCGAGCACCCCAAGGCCTACGGGGAGAGCGCCCCGGCCGACGGGCTCGCCGCCTTCGAGGCCGTCCGCGGCACTCGCTTCGACCTGGGGCAGCCCGGCACGGACGGCTGGGCCGGCGGCGAGGTCTCCCCCTTCGGCCCGGAGCTCGGCGTGGAGTACCCGCACGTCGACCCGGACGTGCTGCTGCCCGCGATGCGCGCGGGCATGGGCGCCTGGCGGGACGCCGGCCCCGAGACGCGCGCCCTGGTCTGCATCGAGATCCTGGCCCGGATCGGCGCGCGCACGCACGAGTTCGCGCACGCGGTCATGCACACCAGCGGCCAGGCCTTCATGATGGCCTTCCAGGCGGGCGGCCCCCACGCGCAGGACCGCGGCCTGGAGGCGGTGGCCTACGCGTACGAGGAGCAGACCCGGGTTCCCGGGCAGGCCGCCTGGTCGAAGCCGCAGGGCAAGAAGGACCCGCTGGAGCTCGGCAAGACCTTCACGGCCGTGCCGCGCGGCATCGCCCTGATGATCGGCTGCAACACCTTCCCCACCTGGAACGGCTACCCCGGCCTGTTCGCCTCCCTCGCCACCGGCAACGCCGTGCTGGTCAAGCCGCACCCGCGCGCCGTCCTGCCGCTGGCGCTGACCGTCAAGGTCGCCCGCGAGGTCCTGGCCGAGGCCGGCTTCGACCCGAACCTGGTGGCGCTGGCGGTCGAGCGCCCGGAGGAGGGCATCGCCAAGACGCTGGCCGTGCGCCCCGAAATCAAGATCATCGACTACACCGGGTCGACGGAGTTCGGGGACTGGCTGGAGGCCAACGCCCGGCAGGCGCAGGTCTACACGGAGAAGGCGGGCGTCAACACCGTCGTCGTCGACTCCACCGGCGATTACAAGGGGATGCTGTCCAACCTGGCGTTCTCGCTGTCCCTGTACAGCGGCCAGATGTGCACCACCCCGCAGAACCTGCTCATCCCCCGCGACGGCATCGAGACGGACGCCGGCCACAAGTCGTACGACGAGGTCGTCGCCGACCTCGCGGCCTCCGTCGGCGGCCTGCTGGGCGACGACGCCCGCGCCAACGCGCTGCTGGGCGCCCTGGTCAACCCGGGCGTCAAGGCGCGGCTGGAGGCGGCGGCCGGCCTCGGCGAGGTCGCGCTGGCCTCCCGCGAGGTGGCGAACCCCGAGTTCCCGGACGCGGTCGTGCGGACCCCGGTGATCGTCAAGCTGGACGCCGGCAAGCCGGACCCGGAGGCGGCCTACCTCTCCGAGTGCTTCGGGCCGGTCTCCTTCGCGGTGGCGGTGGACTCCACCGAGGACGCCCTCGAGCTGCTGCGCCGCACGGTGCGGGAGAAGGGCGCCATGACGGTGGGCGCGTACACCACCTCGGCGGACACCGAGCGGGCCGTCGAGGAGGTCTGCCTGGAGGAGTCGGCGCAGCTGTCGCTGAACCTGACGGGCGGGGTCTTCGTCAACCAGACCGCCGCCTTCTCCGACTTCCACGGCTCCGGCGGCAACCCGGCGGCGAACGCCGCGCTGTGCGACGGCGCGTTCGTCGCGAACCGCTTCCGCGTGGTGGAGGTCCGCCGCCAGGCCTGACGCGCGCTCCGGCGCCGGGGCCCGCCGCGGGCGGGCCCGGCGCGCTGCCGTCACCGCGCGGCGGGTCCGCCCCAGTGGAAGAGGGTCATGGCCACGCTGGTGGCCAGGTTGTAGCTGGACACCTGCGGGCGCATCGGCAGCGAGACCAGATGGTCCGCGCGGGCCCGCAGCTCGGGCGAGATGCCGTGGCGTTCGGAGCCGAAGGCGAGCAGGGCGTCGTCCGGGAGGGTGAGGGAGCGGATGTCCTCGCCCTCCGGATCCAGCGCGTACAGCGGACCGGGCGGGAGCTCCTCCAGCTCCATCCGGTCGACGGTGGTGGCGTAGTGCAGGCCGGCCCCGGCGCGGACCACGTTGGGGTGCCAGGGGTCGAGGTCGCCCCGGGTCACCACCCCGGTGGCGCCGAAGCCGGCGGCGAGGCGGACGACGGCGCCGACATTGCCGAGGTTGCGGGGGTTGTCGAGCAGCACGACGGGAGCCGGCCTGGGCGTCCTCGCCAGCGCGGCCCGTCCCGCCTCCCGGCCGGGTC
Source organism: Streptomyces sp. NPDC048352 (assembly GCF_040651895.1). Lineage (NCBI taxonomy): Bacteria > Bacillati > Actinomycetota > Actinomycetes > Kitasatosporales > Streptomycetaceae > Streptomyces > Streptomyces sp. NPDC048352. The sequence continues at coordinate 209,812 of NZ_JBEZKZ010000002.1, read as the reverse complement.
GTACGGCGAGCGCGGCGACCCCGGTGGGGTGCGTGCGGGGCAGCAGCTCCCCCAGCGGGGCCCGCCGCACGAGGCGGGTCACCTCCGGTGCCACGTCCGGGGCCAGCCCGGCGGCGAGCTCCCGTACGGCGTCGGGCTCGTCGGCGACGACCGCGAGCACCTCGGCGCCGAAGCGCAGGGCGTGCTTCAGCGCGTGGAACCCGTCGAGCAGCACCACGTCACTCCGCCCGGCGCACTCCCGCCACTGCCGCCCGACCTCACCGGAACCCCACTGCTCACTCATGCCCCGACCCTACGACGCCCCCGCCCACCCGTACGGCCCGGCGAGGCCTCAGCGCCCCGCCGGCGCGGGCGCCACCGCCGGCTCCGCCGCCGCGGCCACGACCGCCTCCCGCCGCCGGAACACCCGCACCGCCGCCACGCGCGCCCCCGCCCACACCAGGAACCCGGTCGGGAGGAACACCGCGTCCGCGGCGATCATCGCCAGGGAGAAGAACGGCAGCCCCAGCAGCACCGCGATCCCCGCGTGCTCCAGCATCATCACCGCCAGCAGGACGTTCTTGACCCGCCGGTTGAACAGCGTGAACGGGAACGCCACCTGCACCGCGACCGTCCCGTACGTCAGCAGCATCACCACCGCCCCGCTGCCCGCCAGCAGCTCCGACAGCCACGGCCAGGGAGTGAAGTAGTCCAGCCGCAGCGGGTAGTACAGCGCGGTCCCGTCCTGCCACCGCGAACCCTGGATCTTGTACCAGCCGGCGGTCGCGTAGATCAGGCACACCTCCGCCGTGATCACCAGCATCCCGGCGTTGTGCAGCAGGTTCGCGAGCACGTCCAGCGTCGCCCGCCGCTCGCCCTCCGGTTCGTACCGGTCGGCCAGCCACCACAGCGCCGTGCCCGCCCACAGCGTCGCGAAGGCGGCCGTCCAGAGCGCGCCGAAGCGTCCGCTCGCGGCCCCGTACACGAACACCGCGCCCAGCGCCGCCCACAGCAACGGGCCCGCCGCCCCCGCCGATGCCGAGCCCCGCAGCCGCGCCCGGCGCGCGTCCAGCGACCACACCCGGGCGCAGCGCGTCAGCACCAGGTAGACCGCCATCAGGTGGATGACGTTGTCGCCGCCGTCGCCCATGAACACGCTGCGGTTCTGCAGCGACAGCACCCCGACCATGAAGAGCACCGACGTCGCCCGGGTCCGCCAGCCCAGCAGCAGCAGCGCGCTCGCGAGGAGGGAGAGGGCGTACACGGTCTCGAACCAGAGCGCCGAGTCCGACCACATCAGCACCGTGAAGGCGTGGTTGGAGGCGATCAGCCGCTCCGCCAGGTCCCAGCTCCACGGCCCGTCGGGCCCGTACAGCTCGTGCCGGTTGGGGAACTCCCGCAGCAGGAAGAAGAGCCAGGTCGCGGCGAAGCCGATCCGTACGACGGCGCTCTGGTAGGGCCCCAGCCCCTGTCCGGTGGCCTTCGCCGCCGCCTGCGCGAGGGTGCGCCTCACACGTTCCACCACGGCAGCTCCCGGTAGTACGTCCGGGTGTCGGACTTCTCCCCGCTCCAGGGCGGCGCGGCCACGGACCGGGTCGCCGAGCGCAGCTGGATCCGTACGATCCGGTCCCCGCCGGCGCCGTCCGACCCGCCGGCGCCGATTGACCCGCCGGCGGCGGCGGTCAGGCGGGCCATGGCGATCCGCTTCAGGTACCGCTCGGCCAGTTCCCCGCGCTCGCCGTCGGGCTTGTTCTCCTCGTCGTGGGAGCCGGTGAAGAAGTCCCAGGCCCTGCGAAGCTCGTTCTGCTCGGTGTGGCTCGGCAGCAGGCCGTGCCGGATCGCCGCGCCGTCCTCGGCGGACAGGTCGCGCCAGTCGCGGGTGACCAGCTCGCCGCCCGCGGTGCGGACCTGGGCGCGGACCTCGACGGCGATGTTCTGCTGGAGCGGGTTGGGGGCGAAGAGCTTCCAGTTCTGTTCGAACTCGGGGTAGATCCACCCGTCCACGAGCTCGGCGTGCTGCTTGCTCACCGTGTTGGCCGGCGCGACGTGCAGGAAGACCAGCCCGAGGTGCAGGCAGGCGCCGACGCCCACCGCGGCCAGGGCGAGGGCAGCGAGGACCCGGTACGGGGCGGACAGGCCCGCGATCCCGGGCGCCCGGGGCCCCGCGGGCAGGGCGTGGGGCGCTGCGGGCAGGGCCCCCGGCGCGGTCGGCGGGGAGGCGCCGAGGGACGGCGGAAGGTCTCCTTCCGCGGGCTCGCGCTCGTTCGAATCCATCCCGCCCCGATCATCCGGCGTCCACAGGGTTGCCCACAGAGGTTGACACCCTACGGGCCGCCGTCTCACCATTGAAGAGGATGAACCGAACGATCGGTCGGTCGGGCGGACGGCACACTCTGACAGGGGGCCGGGATGGTCGCAGTGACCCCGGAAACGGGCACGTCGGGCACGGTGGACGGCGCGGTGGACGGGCGCTCCGCGGACCTCGGCGCGCAGCTCAGGGCGGACTTCGACGCCGCCGTGGCGGCGGACGAGCGCGTGGAGCCCCGGGACTGGATGCCCGAGGAGTACCGGGCGTCGCTGGTCCGGCAGATGGCGCAGCACGCCCACTCCGAGATCATCGGCATGCAGCCCGAGGCCAACTGGATCACCCGCGCGCCCTCCCTGCGCCGCAAGGCGATCCTGATGGCCAAGGTGCAGGACGAGGCGGGCCACGGCCTCTACCTCTACAGCGCCGCCGAGACGCTCGGCACCAGCCGGGACGAGCTGCTCGACAAGCTCCACTCCGGCAGGCAGAAGTACTCCTCGATCTTCAACTACCCCACCCTGACCTGGGCCGACGTCGGCGCGATCGGCTGGCTGGTGGACGGCGCGGCGATCACCAACCAGGTGCCGATCTGCCGCTGCTCCTACGGCCCCTACGCCCGCGCGATGGTCCGGATCTGCAAGGAGGAGTCCTTCCACCAGCGCCAGGGGTACGAGCTGCTCCTCGCCCTCTCGCAGGGCACCGAGGCCCAGCACGCGATGGCGCAGGACGCGGTCGACCGCTGGTGGTGGCCCTCGCTGATGATGTTCGGCCCGCCGGACGACGAGTCGGCGCACTCGGCGCAGTCGATGGCCTGGCGGATCAAGCGGCATTCCAACGACGAGCTGCGCCAGCGCTTCGTGGACATCGCCGTCCCGCAGGCCGAGTCGCTGGGCCTGACCCTGCCCGACCCGGACATCAAGTGGAACGAGGAGCGCGGGCACTACGACTTCGGCGCCATCGACTGGGCCGAGTTCTGGGACGTCCTCAAGGGCAACGGCCCCTGCAACGAAGAGCGGATCGGCCAGCGGCGCCGGGCGCACGAGGAAGGCGCCTGGGTCCGTGAGGCCGCCTCCGCCTACGCCGCGAAGCACACCAGCACCGGACGAGAGGTACAGGCATGACGCAGAACTGGCCCCTGTGGGAGGTGTTCGTGCGCTCGCGCCGCGGCCTCTCGCACACGCACGCGGGAAGTCTGCACGCCCCCGACGCGGAGATGGCCCTGCGCAACGCACGCGACCTCTACACGCGGCGCAACGAAGGCGTCTCCATCTGGGTGGTGCCCTCCACCGAGGTCACCGCCTCCTCGCCCGACGAGCGGGACCCGTTCTTCGCCCCGTCCGCCGACAAGCCCTACCGGCACCCCACCTTCTACGACATCCCCGAGGGGGTGCGCCACCTGTGAGCGCCGGCACCGACACCCGCACCGCGGCCGCCCTCGCCCTCGGCGACGACGCGCTGATCCTCTCCCACCGCCTCGGCGAGTGGGCGGGCCACGCCCCCGTCCTGGAGGAGGAGGTCGCCCTGGCCAACATCGCCCTCGACCTGCTCGGGCAGGCCCGCCTCCTGCTGTCGATGGCGGGGGACGAGGACGAGCTGGCCTTCCTGCGCGAGGAGCGCTCCTTCCGCAACCTCCAGCTGGTCGAACAGCCCAACGGCGACTTCGCCCACACCATCGCCCGGCAGCTCTACTTCTCCTTCTACCAGCACGAGCTGTACACGGAGCTCGCCGCCGGGGACGGCCCGTTCGCGCCGCTCGCGGCCAAGGCCGTGAAGGAGACCGCCTACCACCGCGACCACGCCGAGCAGTGGACGCTGCGCCTCGGCGACGGCACCGACGAGAGCCGCGGCCGGATGCGCGCGGCCCTGGACGCGCTGTGGAAGTTCACCGGGGAGATGTTCCAGCCGGTCGAGGGCCTCGGCCTGGACCAGGCCGCCATGGAAGCCCTGGAAGGGCGCTGGACGGCCGCGCTGGGCGACGTACTGGAGCGGGCGGGGCTCGCGCTGCCCGAAGGACCGCGTACGGGCGCCTGGGCCGCCGGAGCCGGCCGGCAGGGCCTGCACACGGAGCCGTTCGGGCGGCTGCTCGCCGAGATGCAGCACCTGCACCGCAGCCACCCCGGAGCGTCGTGGTGAGCGCCGGGGCCGGGACCACCCGCCTGGAGGCGGAGCTGGCCGAGCTGGCGGGTTCCGTCCCCGATCCCGAACTGCCCGTGCTGACCCTGGCGGAGCTGGGTGTGCTGCGCGGGGTGCGGATGCACGAGGACGGCCACGTCGAGGTCGTCCTCACCCCGACGTACACCGGCTGCCCGGCCATCGAGGCCATGTCCGCCGACATCGAGCGGGCCCTGACCGACCACGGCATACCCGAGGTGCGGGTCACCACCGTCCTGTCCCCCGCCTGGTCCACCGACGACATCAGCGCCGAAGGCCGCCGCAAGCTCGCCGAGTTCGGCATCGCCCCGCCCCGCCCGCACTCCGCCGGCGGACCGGTCCCGCTCACGCTGTCGGTCCGCTGCCCCCACTGCGGCTCGACGGACACCGAACTGCTCAGCCGGTTCTCCTCCACCGCGTGCAAGGCGCTGCGCCGCTGCGTCGCCTGCCGCGAACCGTTCGACCACTTCAAGGAGCTGTAGATGGCCGCACCCCGCCACGGCGCGTTCCACCCGCTGACGGTGGCGGCAGTCGACCGGCTCACCGACGACTCGGTGGCCCTGACGCTCCGGGTCCCCGAGGAACTGCGCGAGGTCTACCGGCACGCCCCCGGCCAGCACCTGACGCTGCGCCGCGGCGCCTCCCAGGGCACCGAGGTCCGCCGCACCTACTCGATCTGCTCCCCCGCCCCGGCCCCCGACGGCCCGGGGCCGGACCGGCTGCGCGTGGGCGTGCGCCTGGTGGAGGGCGGCGAGTTCTCCACGTTCGCGCACAAGGAGGTCGCCGCCGGGGACGTACTGGACGTGATGGTCCCGGCCGGACGGTTCGTGCTGGAGCCGGCCGCCGCCCCGGCGGCCGCGCACTACGCGGCGATCGTCGGCGGCAGCGGCATCACCCCGGTGCTGTCGATCGCCGCCTCACTCCTGGCGGCCCGGCCCGACGCCCGGTTCTGCCTGGTGCGCAGCGACCGTACCGCGGCCTCGACGATGTTCCTGGAGGAGGTGGCGGACCTCAAGGACCGCTACCCCGACCGCTTCCAGCTGGTGACGGTGCTCTCCCGCGAGGAGCAGGAGGCCGGACTGCCGTCCGGGCGGCTCGACGAGGACCGCCTCACGTCCCTGCTGCCCGCGCTGCTGCCGGTCGCGGAGGTCACGGGCTGGTTCCTGTGCGGGCCCTACGGGCTGGTGACCGGCGCGGAGCGGGCCCTGGCCGCGCTGGGCGTCGTACGCACCCGGGTGCACGAGGAGATCTTCCACGTCGAGGAGACCGCCCCGCAGACACCCGCCCCCGCCGCCCCGGCGCCGGCCCACGGCCGGGTGACCGCCCGGCTCGACGGCCGCTCGGGCACCTGGCCCGTGCAGGACGGCGAATCGCTGCTGGACACCGTGCTGCGGGGGCGCGCGGACGCCCCGTACGCCTGCAAGGGCGGCGTCTGCGGCACCTGCCGCGCCTTCGTGGTCTCCGGCGAGGTGCGGATGGAGCGCAACTTCGCACTGGAGGCGGAGGAAACCGAGGCCGGGTTCGTACTGGCCTGCCAGTCCCACGCCCTGACGGAGGAAGTGGAGATCGACTTCGACCGGTAGGAGGTGTCCGCGGCCTGTCCAATTGCCGGAAGCTGCTCTATCTTGACGCACCATCAGATCAGGGCGTCAGCCGGTGCGCGCAGGAGGACAGGCAGTGGACTTCACCTTCACCGAAGAACAGCAGGCCGCCGTCGAGGCCGCCAGGGCCGTCTTCGCCGACGTCGCCCCCGACGGCGTCCCGAGCCCCGCGCTGACGCCGGGGGCCGTCGCCGACGACTTCGACCGGCCGCTGTGGGGCAAGCTCGCCGGCTCCGACCTGCTGGGCCTCGTCCTCGCCGAGGAGCACGGCGGAGCCGGCCTCGACGCCATCGCCCTGTGCCTCGTCCTGCGCGAGGCGGCCGGGGTCCTGGCCCGGGTACCGCTGCTGGAGCACTGCGCCACCGCCATGGCCGTCCAGGCCCACGGCAGCCCCGAGCTGGCCGCCGCCCTGCTGCCCGGCGCCGGACGCGGCACGCTCGCCCTCACCGTCGCCGCACACGGCCGCACCGGCCACGATCCGGCCGAACTCGCCGTCACCGCACGCCGCGGGGGAGCCGACTGGCTCCTGGACGGGGTGCAGACCTCCGTCGCCTGGGCCCACGGCTGCGACTGGATCGCCGTACCCGCCCACAGCGGCGAGGGCGAGGCGCTCCTCGCGCTCCTGCCCCGCACCGCCGCCGGACTCACGCTCGCCGACCAGTACTCCACCAGCGGCGAGCGGCTCGCCGAACTCACCCTCGACGCGGTCCGGGTACCCGCCGCCCATATGATCGAAGCCCCGGGGGCATGGGACCGGCTCCGCCTGCTCCTGGCCACCGGGACCTGCGCCCTCGCCCTCGGCCTCGGCCAGGCCGTCCTGGCCATGACCAGCCGGTACACCGGCAAGCGGGAGCAGTTCGGCTTCCCCGTGGCCACCTTCCAGGCCGTCGCCGTACAGGCCGCCGACCGCTACATCGACCTGCGCGCCATGGAGGCCACCCTCTGGCAGGCCGCCTGGCGGCTCGACGCCGCGACCGGCGGGGCCGGCGGTCCGCTGCCCGTCGCCGGGGACGTCGCCGTCGCCAAGATCTGGGCCTCCGAGGGCGTACGCCGGGTCGTGCAGACCGCCCAGCACCTCCACGGCGGCTTCGGCGCGGACACCGACTACCCGCTGCACCGCTACCACGCCTGGGCCAAGCAGCTGGAGCTCCAGCTCGGCCCCGCCGCCGCCCACGAAGAAACCCTGGGCGACCTGCTCGCCGCCCACCCGCTCGGCTGACCGGCGGACGCGGACTACAGCACGAAGGCCGGGTTCCCGCTGTCCGTCACCATCGGGCGCCCGGCGCGCTCCCACGCCTGCATCCCGCCGTCGACGTTCACGGCCTCGATGCCCTGGCGCACCAGGTACTGGGTCACCTGCGCGCTCCGGCCGCCCACCCGGCACATCACGTACGCCGTGCGGCCGTCCGCCACGGCCTCCGTGACCTCGCCGAAGCGTGCCACGAAGTCGCTCATCGGGACGTGCAGCGCACCCTCGACGTGCCCGGCCGCCCATTCGTCGTCCTCACGGACGTCGAGGACGAAGCCTTCGGCGGGCACCGCGGCGGCGTCCACCGAGGGAAGCGGTCCGAGGTTCATCACTGTCGCCTTCTCTCTTCACGGATCTGGTCTGCCAACCTATCCGACCCCCCGGCCGGACCGGGTTCATCCGGCGCTGTACGACGCCAGCTCCGCCTCGCGCTCGGAGACCTGCGCGAGCAGCTGCTCCGCGATCTCCTCCAGCAGCCGGTCCGGGTCGTCCGGAGCCATCCGCAGCATGGCGCCGATCGCGCTGTCCTCCAGCTCCTTGGCGACCAGGGAGAGCAGCTCCTTGCGCTGGGCCAGCCACTCGAGCCGGGCGTACAGCTCCTCGCTCTCGCTCGGCCGGGCCTCCTCCGGCGCCGGGCCGGCCTCCCACTCCTCGGCCAGCTCGCGCAGCAGCCCCTCCTCACCCCGGCCGTAGGCGGCGTTGACACGAGCGATGAACGCGTCGCGGCGCTCCCGCTCGGCCTCGTCCTGGGCCAGGTCCGGGTGGGCCTTGCGGACCAGCTCGCGGTACAGGCGCCGCACCTCCTCGGTGGGCCGCACCCGCTGCGGCGGCCGCACCGGGCGGTCGGTGAGCATGGCGGCCGCGTCATCGGAGATCCCGTCCGCGTCCAGCCAGTCGTGGAACAGCTCGTCCACCCCGGGCATCGGCATGACCAGCGAGCGTGCCTCCCGGGCCCGCCGCAGGTCCTCGGCATCGCCGCTGCGGGCCGCCTTCGCCTCCGCGATCAGCGCGTCCAGCTCGTCGAGCCGCGAGTACATCGGGCCGAGCTTCTGGTGGTGCAGCCGGGAGAAGTTCTCGACCTCCACCCGGAAGGTCTCCACCGCGATCTCGAATTCGATCAGTGCCTGCTCGGCGGCCCGCACGGCGCGTTCCAGCCGCGCCTCGGGCCGCTCCTCAGCGGTGACGGCGGGCTCTTCGGGGACGGTGTGTTCGGTCTGCTCGCTCACCCGGCCAGCCTACGGCCCCGCCCGGGGGCACGGTCCACGTGCGCCGGGGGCAGGTGCCGGCCCAAAGGTGTGTTTCACGTGAAACACACCCCCGGCTGCGGAACGCGGCCAGAGGCATGTTTCACGTGAAACAGGGGCTCGTTTCGAAACACGCCCTTGTTTCACGTGAAACACGCCTCCCGGGAGGGGCCGCGGCGGTCTCAGACCCCGAACTCCGCGGCGATCCGGCCCGACCGGACCGCCGCCACCAGGTCCGCGTGGTCGGCCTCGCTCCGGTCGGCGTAGGCCACGGCGAAGGCGGCCATCGCCTCGTCCAGCTCCTCGTTCTTGCCGCAGTACCCCGCCAGCAGCCGCGGATCGGCGCTGTGCGCGTGCGCCCGGGCCAGCAGGGCGCCGGTCATCCGGCCGTAGTCGTCGATCTGGTCCACGGCCAGGGCCGCCGGATCCACGCTCCCCTTGCGGTTGCGGAACTGCCGGACCTGGTACGGACGCCCCTCGACGGTGGTCCAGCCCAGCAGGATGTCGGAGACCACCTGCATCCGCTTCTGCCCGGCCACCACCCGGCGGCCCTCGTGCTCCTCCTCCGGCGCGTGGAAGCCCAGCCCGGGCAGGTGCGGCAGCAGGACCGAGGGCCGCGCCTCCTTCACCTGGAGCACCAGCGGCTCGCCCCGGTGGTCCAGCAGCAGCACCACGTACGAGCGGGTGCCCACACTGCCGGTCCCCACCACGCGGAAGGCCACGTCGTGGATCGCGTACCGGGCCAGCAGCGGCAGCCGGTCCCCCGACAGGGTCTTCAGGTACGGGCCCAGCGAGGCGGCCACCGCAGCGGCCTCCTCGTCCCCGACCCGCCGCAGCACCGGCAGCGCGTCCACGAAGCGGCGGCTGCCGTCCTCCAGGGCCTCGGTCGACTTGGCCGCGAACCGGGCGGAGGTGTTGTTGCGGGCCTTCTCCGAGATCCGCTCCAGCGTGCCCAGCAGGTCCCGGGCGTCGGCGTGGGAGACCAGCTCCTCGTCGGCGATGGCGTTCCACGCGTCGAGCGCGGGCAGCTTCGCCAGCAGCCGCATCGTGTGCCGGTACGCGCCCACCGCGTCCCGCGCCGCCGCCAGACAGGTGTCCTCGTCGGCCCCCGCCACGCGCCCGGCCAGGACCAGAGAGGTCGCCAGCCGCTTCACGTCCCACTCCCACGGACCGAAGACGGTCTCGTCGAAGTCGTTCAGGTCGATCACGAGCCGGCCGCGCGCGTCGCCGTACAGGCCGAAGTTGGCCGCGTGCGCGTCACCGCAGATCTGCGCGCCCACCCCGGTCACCGGGCCGCCGGACAGGTCGTGCGCCATCAGTCCGGCCGCGCCCCGCAGGAAGGCGAAGGGGTTGGCGGCCATCCGGCCCACCCGTATCGGGGTCAGCTCCGCGACCCGTCCCACGTTGGACTCCTCCACCGCGCGCACGGCGTCCGGACGCCCGGCGGGAGCCTCGAACCGGGCGTGCGCCGCGCGCGGGACGCGCAGCCGCAGCGCCTTCCCGGCGTCCTTGGGCGAGCCCGCCACGCTCCGCGGCGCGAAACCCCCGACGCGCGGGATCCGCCCGCCGTCCCGCTCCGCCGTCACGGCCGCCACGGCCGCCGCCACGCCGGCCACGCCCGCGGCCACATCGGCGACCACGCCCGCCACGCCCGCCCCGCCCACCGCCGCGGCCGCCGCCGCGTACTGCTCCGGTACCGCCACCATCCGCGCTGCCCCCGCACTGTTCGCGCCACGCCGGCCACCTCGTGGCCGATCAAGTCCGGGCAGACCGTACCTACAGCCCGGCGTCCCTGGCCAGCAGGGCCGCCTGAACCCGGTTCTCGCACGCCAGCTTGGCCAGGATCCGGCTCACGTACGTCTTCACCGTCGCCTCGCTCATGTGGAGCCTGCGCCCGGCGTCCGCGTTGGACAACCCCTCCCCCAGCAGCGCCAGCACCCCGCGCTCCCGCTCGCTCAGCTCCGCGACGAGCCGCCGGGCCTCCTCGCCGCGTCCGGCGGCCACACCGGCCGCCAGCTGGTCGACCACGTGCCGCGTCGCGCCGGGCGAGAGGTACGCGTCCCCGGCCGCGGCCGCCCGGACGGCACCGATCAGCTCACCGGGCGCCGAGTCCTTCAGCAGGAACCCCGCACCGCCCTGGCTCAGCGCGCGCAGCACGTTCTCCTTCTCCCCGAAGGTGGTCAGGATCAGCGCCCGCACCCCCGGCGCGGCCCGCCCCAGCTCGCCCAGCGCCGTCAGCCCGTCCATCACCGGCATCTGGATGTCCAGCAGTGCCACGTCCGGCGCGTGGGACAGCGCCAGATCGACCGCCTCCCGGCCGTTGGCCCCCTCCGCGACGACCTCGATGTCCGGAGCCGAGGTCAGGATCATCCTGATCCCGGCCCGGATCAGCGGCTCGTCATCAGCGATCACCACTCTGATCACCCTGGCTGTCACCCGCGCGCTCCTACTGCTCGACCTCGTACGCCTGCTTGTCCACGAGCTTGCCGTCACGGAAGCAGAACCGGAACACGGGGTAGGTGGTCAGCTCCGAGGACTCTGTCGAGAGCAGCGCCAGACACTGCGCCCCTTCCGGCCGCGGCGGGCCCTTGCGGTCCAGCCCCGCCGTCAGGACCCCGTCACCGTCCGGCAGCCGCTCCCGCACCGCCTTCTCGGACTCGCCCACGTGCACCGCGTCGTACTCCTCCTCGCCGATCACCGCCTTGTTCGCCGAGCCCACCAGCATCACCACCGCGGCCCCCAGCACGATGATCAGCAGCACCAGTGCCGCGACGGCGATCCCGCAGCCCATCGCCACGCCCCCGGCACGGGTCCGCACCGGCACCGCCAGTTCGCGGTCCAGGGCGGCCCAGTCCATCGGCGGCGCCCCCTTCAGCGCCAGGGCCCGGGCCTGCGAGCGCTGCCCGAAGTCGTCGGCCACGTCCTCCACGACCCCGGCCGGCTCCGTCCCGTACGGCAGCACTCCCGCCACCCGGAACCCGCCGCCCTCCGTCGCCCCCGCGTGCACCATGCCGCCGACCAGCCGGGCCCGCTCCCGCAACCCCGTCAGGCCCTGCCCGCCCGAGACGACCTCGCCCGAAGCCCGGTCGCCCGCCGGGCCGTTGGCGATCTCCACCACCAGCGAGTCGTCCTCGTACCGGAGTTCCACGGAGATCGGCGACCCGGGAGCGTGCTTGTAGGCGTTGGTCAGCGCCTCCTGCACGATCCGGTACGCCGCGTGGTCGCAGGCCGCGACCAGCGGCCGGGGCTGCCCCGCCGTGCCCAGCCGTACGTCGGTCCCCGCGGCCCGCGCCGCCTCCACGATGCCCGCTATGCCCGCCACACCCCGCGCGGCCGGCTGCGCCTCCTCCACCGGCGCCGGCGCCTCCACGCCGTCGCGCAGGATCCCGACGACCTCGCGCAGCTCGTGCATCGCCGCCACCGAGGCCTGCCGCAGCACCCCCACCGCCTCGCGCTGGCGGTCGGTGAGCGCCGGGTCCACCTCCAGCGCCCCCGTGTGCACCGAGATCAACGCCAGCTGGTGGCCCAGGCTGTCGTGCATGTCCTGGGCGATCCGCTGCCGCTCGCGCAGCCTGGCCTGCCCGGCGACCATGCTCCGCTCGCGCAGCAGCTGGTCGTGCCGCTCCTGGAGCGCGCTGAGCAGGGTCCGGCGCTGGTGCCAGTACCGGCTGGCCAGACCCGGCATGACGATCGCCGCCAGGAACATCAGCGTGGAGAACACGACCACCAGCAGGGGCCGCATCTGCGTCCACTGCTCGGCCAGGGTCAGGCCCACCTCCGCGAGGAAGGCCAGTGTGAACGCGGCGAGCGCCCGTCCCACCCCGACGATCCGCCGCCCCGCGGACCAGCCGAGCATGATCGTCACCAGGAACGCGGCGGGCAGGAACGCGCTCGCCGCCGCACCCAGCACCAGCGTGGCCGCCGGCAGCCGCCGCCGCAGCAGCGTCAGCACCACCACGACCACGACGCCGACGGCCGTCTTCTGCCCGGAGCTGTTGCTGAGTTCGTCCACGCCCACGCCGAACAGCGCCAGCAGCGCGGCGATGGCCAGGTCCGCCGCCGGCAGCCGCCGCGACCAGGGCTCGGGCCCCTTCAGCCAGTCCCAGCCCGCACGCACAGTCGCCTTGGCATCCACACGCCCGACCCTAGACACCGGCCCCGCGGGCCGGACGCCCTCTTTCGTCGCACCCCTCCCGACGAAAGTCGCAACGGCCCGGAAGAGGAAGGCCGAAGGCCGAAGGCCGGAGCGCGGCGGCCGGAGGACGGATCCGGACATGCGAGAAGCCCCGACCCGGAGTCCGGATCGGGGCTTCCCCGATGTGGGCGAGGGGGGATTTGAACCCCCACGTCCCGAAGGACACTGGCACCTGAAGCCAGCGCGTCTGCCGTTCCGCCACTCGCCCGAGCAGCGTCCCAGTGGTTCTTCCCTTTCGGGCCGTTCCCCTGGCGACGTCGAAACATTAACACGTCAGACGGGGTGGATTGAAATCGCTTTCCGCGGCCCCTCCACGACGACCGGGACGGCCCCTCCCGCTCTCCGCTCCCGGTGCGGGACACTGTCCCTGGCGCACCCCTACGATCCCTTGTGAGCACCAACACTCCTGCGCGCAGGAGCGAAGGGGAACCAGCCGAATCCGCCACGCGTGGATACGATCAGTAAGCAGTACAGGGCGACAACGACGGAGGAGGTGCCCCATGGGAGTCCTGAAGCGTTTCGAGCAGCGACTCGAAGGTCTGGTGAACGGCACCTTCGCCAAGGTGTTCAAGTCCGAGGTCCAGCCGGTGGAGATCGCCGGCGCCCTCCAGCGGGAGTGCGACAACAACGCCACCATCTGGAACCGCGAGCGGACCGTCGTACCCAACGACTTCATCGTGGAGCTCAGCGCGGGCGACTACGAGCGCCTGAGCCCCTACTCCGGCCAGCTCGGCGACGAACTCGCGGGCCTCGTACGCGACTACGCCAAGCAGCAGCGCTACAGCTTCATGGGCCCCATCAAGGTGCACCTGGAGAAGGCCGAGGACCTCGACACCGGTCTCTACCGGGTCCGCAGCCGCACCCTCGCCTCCAGCACCTCCCAGGACTCCCCGCAGGCACCCCAGGGGCAGCAGGGCGGGTACGGCTATCCGCCGGCCGGCGCCCCGCCCATGCCCCCCGGCCCGCCTCCGGGCGGCTCCGGCCCCCGCCCCGGCGGCGCGCCCCCGGCTCCCGGCGGGCCGGGCGCGGTGCGCCGCTGGATCGAGATCAACGGCACCCGCCACCAGATCTCCCGCCCCACGCTCGTACTCGGCCGCAGCACCGAGGCCGATGTGCGGATCGACGACCCCGGCGTGTCCCGCCGGCACTGTGAGATCCGGACCGGAACACCCCCGACGATCCAGGATCTCGGGTCCACCAACGGCATCGTGGTGGACGGGCAGCACACCACCCGCGCTACGCTCCGCGACGGCTCGCGGATCGTCGTGGGCAGCACCACCATCATTTACCGGCAAGCCGAAGGGTGAAGCGGGGGCAATGTCAGAGCTGACCCTGACGGTCATGCGGTTGGGTTTCCTGGCCGTTCTGTGGCTGTTCGTCATCGTGGCCGTTCAGGTCATCCGCAGCGACCTCTTCGGTACGCGCGTCACGCAGCGCGGCTCGCGCCGCGGCGGCGGCAACGCCGGGGCTCCGCCGCAGGCGGGGCGCCAGGCGGCACCGCCGCAGCAGCGCCAGCGCAGGGGTGCGCCGACCAAGCTGGTCGTCTCCGAGGGGACCCTCACGGGCACCACGGTGGCCCTCTCCGGGCAGACGATCACGCTGGGCCGCGCCCACGACTCCACGATCGTGCTGGACGACGACTACGCCTCCAGCAGGCATGCCAGGATCTACCCCGACCGTGACGGCCAGTGGATCGTCGAGGATCTCGGGTCCACCAACGGCACGTATCTCGACCGGACCCGGCTGACCACCCCGACGCCCATTCCGCCGGGCGCCCCGATCCGCATCGGCAAGACCGTCATCGAGCTGCGGAAGTAGTACGAGAATGAGCGAGCGGAGCGAGCGAGCCGCGGCGGTCCGTCCCACCGGGGACACGGACCCGAGCGCGCTCCCGACCGGAGGGTGGGCAGTGTGGCTCGAGACCGGTTGTACCCCGAGGCGTCTTCGACTGGGCAGGTGCGCATGAGTCTGTCCCTGCGGTTCGCCGCCGGATCGCACAAGGGGATGATCCGCGAGGGCAACGAGGACTCGGGTTACGCCGGTCCCCGGCTCCTCGCCGTCGCCGACGGCATGGGCGGCCAGGCAGCCGGCGAGGTCGCCAGCTCCGAGGTCATCTCCTCGCTCGTCCAGCTCGACGACGACGTCCCGGGCTCCGACATCCTCACCGCCCTCGGCATCGCCGTGCAGCGCGCCAACGACCAGCTGCGCGTGATGGTCGAGGACGACGCCCAGCTGGAGGGCATGGGCACCACGCTCACCGCCCTGCTGTGGACCGGCCAGCGCCTCGGCCTGGTCCACGTCGGCGACTCCCGCGCCTATCTGCTCCGCGACGGCGTCCTCACGCAGATCACCCAGGACCACACCTGGGTGCAGCGCCTCGTCGACGAGGGGCGCATCACCGAGGAGGAGGCGACCACCCACCCGCAGCGCTCGCTCCTGATGCGGGCGCTCGGCAGCGGTGACGTCGTGGAGCCCGACCTCTCCATCCGTGAGGTCCGGGCCGGCGACCGCTACCTGATCTGCTCCGACGGCCTGTCCGGCGTGGTCTCCCACCAGACCCTGGAAGAGACCCTCGCCGACTACCACGGCCCGCACGAGACCGTGCAGTCCCTGATCCAGCTCGCCCTGCGCGGCGGCGGCCCGGACAACATCACGTGCATCGTCGCGGACGTGCTCGACACCGACAGCGGCGACACCATGGCCGCCCAGCTGAGCGACACCCCGGTCGTCGTCGGCGCGGTCGCCGAGAACCAGCACCAGCTCTTCGACGGCAACGCCATGCAGACCCCGGCCGGCCGCGCCTCGGGCCTCGGCCGCCAGGCCCCGCCGCCCGCGGGCGCCTTCGGCCCTCCCGGCAGCGGCGAAGCCCCCGGCTACGGATACCCCGACCAGAGCCAGGGCGGCGCACTGGGCAGCTTCGGCGAAGCCGACGCCTACGAGGGCGACGGCCCGTACGAGGACACGTACGACCACCCGCGCAAGCGGCGCAGCAAAGGGCGCAAGTGGACCACGCGCACGCTGATCCTGCTGCTCGTGGCCGGTGTCGTCGGCGGCGGCCTGTACGCGGCGCACCGCTGGACGCAGACCCAGTACTACGTCGGCGTCAAGGGTGACCATGTCGCGCTGTACCGCGGCATCAGCCAGAACCTGGCCTGGATCCACCTCTCCGAGGTGGAGGCGGATCACCCCGACATCGAACTGAAGTACCTGCCGTCCTTCAAGCGCAAGCAGGTCGAGGGCAGCATCAGCGAGGACAGCCTCGAGGGCGCGCGCAAGAAGATCGAAGAGCTCGGAACCCAGGTCTCCGCCTGCAAGCAGGACGAGGCCCGCCGCGCTTCCGAAGCCCAGGGCAACCAGACGCCCGGCCCCAGCCTGACTCCCGCGGAGCAAGCTGTCGTCGGCCAGTGCGAAAAGCAGTAGACATACGCGGGCACAGGGGGCCTGCCACACCATGAGCGTTGTCACCAACACGACCACCATCGGCGCCATCGAGGCGCCGAGCCGCCGGAACACCGAGCTCCTCCTGCTCGCCTTCGCCGTGGTCATCCCGATCTTCGCCTACGCCAACGTGGGCCTGTCGATCCACGGCGAGCTGCCCCCGGGCATGCTGCTCTACGGACTCGGCTTCGCCGTCCTCGCCGGGATCGCCCACCTCGTCGTACGCCGCTACGCCAAGTACGCCGACCCGCTGCTGCTGCCGATCGCGACGCTGCTCAACGGCCTGGGCGTCGTCCTGATCTGGCGGCTCGACCAGTCCGAGCGGCTACAGAACCTCGCCAAGCGCAGCTTCGGCACCTTCTCCGAGTCCGCGCCGCGCCAGATGATGTACACGGGGCTCGCCATCGCCCTGTTCGCCGTCGTGCTGCTGGTCCTCAAGGACCACCGCGTGCTCCAGCGGTTCACGTACATCTCGATGGCCGGCGCCCTGGTCCTGCTGATCCTGCCGGTGATCCCGGGTCTGGGCGCGGACGTGTTCGGCGCCAAGATCTGGATCAGCGTCGGCGGCTTCTCCATCCAGCCCGGCGAGTTCGCGAAGATCGTCATCGCGATCTTCTTCGCGGGCTACCTCATGGTGAAGCGCGACGCCCTGGCCCTGGCCAGCCGCCGCTTCATGGGCCTCTACCTGCCGCGCGGCCGCGACCTCGGCCCGATCCTGATGATCTGGGCGATGAGCCTGCTCGTCCTCGTCTTCGAGAACGACCTCGGCACCTCGCTGCTGTTCTTCGGCATGTTCGTGATCATGCTGTACGTGGCCACCGAGCGGACCAGCTGGATCGTCATCGGCCTGCTCATGTCGGTCGGCGGCGCCACCGTCGTCGGCGCCACCGCCAGCCACGTCAAGGCCCGCGTCACCGCCTGGCTGGACCCCTTCGCCTGCTACAGCACGTCCGGAGCCTGCGAGCAGGTCGGCCAGTCGATCATGAGCTTCGGCTCCGGCGGGGTGCTCGGCACCGGCTGGGGCCAGGGCAACTCGGACCTGATCGGCTTCGCCGCCAACTCCGACTTCATCTTCTCCACCGTCGGCGAGGAACTCGGCCTGACCGGCGTCATGGCCTTCCTCCTGCTCTACGGCCTGATCATCGAGCGGGGCGTGCGCACCGCCCTCGCCGCCCGCGACCCCTTCGGCAAGCTGTTCGCCATCGGGCTCTCCGGCGCCTTCTCCCTGCAGATCTTCGTCGTCGCCGGCGGAGTCATGGGCCTCATCCCCCTCACCGGCATGACCATGCCCTTCCTCGCCTCCGGCGGTTCCTCCGTCCTGGCGAACTGGGTGCTCATCGCCATCCTCATCCGGATCAGCGACACCGCACGCCGCCCCGCCCCGGCCCCCGCCCCGTCCCCCGACTCCGAGATGACCCAGGTGGTCCGTCCGTCATGAACAAGCCCCTGCGCCGCATCTCGCTGTTCTGCGGGCTGCTCGTCCTCGCCCTGCTGATCCGGACCAACTGGCTGCAGTACGTCCAGGCCGAGGACCTCAGCACCCGCAAGGAGAACCGCCGGGTCCAGATCGCCCAGTACGCCACCGAACGCGGCAACATCATCGTCCAGGGCCAGCCGATCACCGGTTCCGCGGTCACCGACGGCAGCGACTACAAGTTCAAGCGGACCTACACCGACGGCCCCCTGTGGGCGCCCGTCACCGGCTACGCCTCCCAGGCCTTCGGCTCCACCCAGCTGGAGTCCCTGGACGACGGCATCCTCACCGGCAACGACGACCGGCTCTTCTTCGACCGCACCATCGGCATGTTCACCGGGGAGAAGAAGCAGGGCGGCAACGTCATCACCACCCTGAACGCCGCCGCCCAGAAGGCCGCCTTCGACAAGCTCGGCAACAGGAAGGGCGCCGTCGCGGCGATCGACCCGCGCACCGGCGCCATCCTCGCCCTGGTCAGCACCCCCTCGTACGACCCGTCCAGCTTCGCCGGCAACTCCAAGGCCGACGAGAAGGCCTGGGTCGAGCTGAAGGACTCCGAGGACAAGAAGCTCGTCAACCGCGCCCTGCGCGAGACGTACCCGCCCGGCTCCACGTTCAAGGTGGTCACGGCCGCCGCCGCCCTGGAGAACGGCGCGGTCAGCGACATCAACGCCCCCACGGACACCCCCGAGCCGTACATCCTGCCCGGCACGCGGACCCCGATGGTCAACCATGCCAGCGGCTGTGAGAAGGCGAGCCTGAACGACGCGCTCCGGGTCTCCTGCAACTCGGTCTTCGCGAACCTGGGCGACAAGGTCGGCCGCGACAAGATGGTCGAGACCGCCCAGAAGTTCGGCTTCAACAACGACAAGATCGACACCCCGGTCCGCGCCTTCGCCAGCGTCTACGACAAGACGATGGGCCGGGACGGCAACGCCCAGAGCTCCATCGGCCAGTTCAACACCGCGGCCACCCCGCTCCAGATGGCCATGGTCACCGCTGCCATCGCCAACGACGGCAAGCTGATGAAGCCGTACATGGTCGAGCAGCTCACCGCGCCCAACCTCGACACCATCGAGAAGCACGAGCCCTCCGAGATGAGCCGGCCCCTCAGTGCGGCGAACGCGCAGAAGGTCCAGCAGATGATGGTCAACGTCGTCGAGAACGGCACGGGAACCAACGCCAAGATCAAGGACGTCAAGGTGGGCGGGAAGACCGGTACCGCCCAGCACGGCGAGAAGAACGCCAAGCGCCCCTACGCCTGGTTCATCTCCTACGCCGAGCTTCCCGACGGCAGCTCCCCCGTCGCCGTGGCCGTCGTGATCGAGGACAGCGCCGCGGACCGCGAGGACATCAGCGGCGGCGGCCAGGCCGCGCCGGTCGCGAAGGCCGTCATGGAAGCCGTCCTGAAGAACAAGGGATGAGAAGCGGAGACAGGATCCGAGCGGTCGGTACCGGTCCGATATCAGCCTGTGGTCACGAACCGATCACCGACGATCGGCCGGTAGCCTTGCCGCGAACAGCACACCGCCGGACCACACACGGGTGCGGTCGGGACTGACGGAGAGGGCTGCAACGTTATGGAAGAGCCGCGTCGCCTCGGCGGCCGGTACGAGCTGAGCCACGTGCTCGGCCGTGGTGGCATGGCCGAGGTCTACCTCGGGCACGACACCCGGCTCGGCCGTACCGTAGCCGTCAAGACCCTGCGCGCCGACCTCGCCCGTGACCCGTCCTTCCAGGCCCGGTTCCGCCGCGAGGCCCAGTCGGCCGCGTCCCTGAACCACCCCGCGATCGTCGCCGTCTACGACACGGGCGAGGACTACGTCGACAACATCTCCATCCCGTACATCGTGATGGAGTACGTCGACGGCTCGACCCTGCGCGAGCTGCTGCACTCCGGCCGCAAGCTGCTGCCCGAGCGCACCCTCGAGATGTGCATCGGCATCCTCCAGGCGCTGGAGTACTCCCACCGCGCCGGCATCGTCCACCGTGACATCAAGCCGGCCAACGTGATGCTCACCCGCACGGGCCAGGTCAAGGTCATGGACTTCGGCATCGCCCGCGCCATGGGCGACTCCGGCATGACCATGACGCAGACGGCCGCCGTCATCGGCACCGCCCAGTACCTCTCCCCGGAGCAGGCCAAGGGCGAGCAGGTCGACGCGCGCTCCGACCTCTACTCCGCCGGCTGCCTGCTCTACGAGCTGCTGTGCGTCCGGCCGCCCTTCGTCGGCGACTCCCCGGTGGCCGTCGCGTACCAGCACGTGCGCGAAGAGCCCCAGCCCCCGTCGAACTTCGACCCCGAGATCACGCCGGTGATGGACGCCATCGTCCTCAAGGCCCTGGTCAAGGACCCCGACTACCGCTACCAGTCCGCGGACGAGATGCGGGCCGACATCGAGGCCTGCCTGGAGGGCCAGCCCGTCGCCGCGACCGCCGCCATGGGCGCCGCCGGCTACGGCTACCCCGACCAGGGCGGCTACGGGCACCAGGGCTACGACCAGCCCACCACCGCCCTGCGCTCCCCGGACGCCGGCCAGACCTCGATGATGCCGCCGATGCCCCCCGGCGGCGGCGACGGCGGCTACGGGTACGACAACCAGGGCCACGGCGGCTACGACCAGGGTCACGGCCGCCGCCAGCAGAAGAAGAGCCGGGCTTCGACGGTCCTGCTCGCCCTGGCCGCGGTACTCGTCCTGGTCGGGGCGATCCTGATCGGCCGGACCCTCTTCAGCGATACCCCCGACAACCGCCCGGCGGTGCCCAATCTCGTCGGCCAGACCCTGGAGCGGGCGCAGGCCAGCGCCAAGAACATGGGCCTCACGGTGGAGAAGGAGGCCGACGAAACCTGCGCGGACCAGCCCAAGGGCAACGTCTGCTCGCAGAGCCCGGCCCCGGACACCAAGGTCGACAAGGGCTCCCCGATCAAGGTCAAGGTGTCCTCGGGTGCGCCCAAGGTGCCGGTGATCGACGTGGTCCGGCTGAAGTTCGAGGACGCCGAGGGCAAGCTCAAGGCCAAGAAGTTCCAGGTCGAGAAGAAGCTCGTCGAGTCCGACAACGCCACCCCCGGCACCGTGCTGGACCAGAGCCCCAAGAGCGGGACCGAGGCCGACCAGGGCTCGGTGGTGACCCTCCAGGTCGCCAAGGAGATCGCCAAGGGCGTCGTCCCCAACCTCAAGGGCCTGAACAAGGCGGCCGCGGCCAAGGCGCTCGCGGACGCCAAGCTGAAGCTCGGCAGCACCACGGAGGTCGACTCCCCGGGAGCCGCACCCCAGACGGTCGTCCAGCAGCAGTACGAGCCCGGCATCGAGCTCGCCAAGGACACCCCGGTCAACGTCAGCATCTCCAAGGCCGCCGCGGCGACGCCGACGGTGGTGCCTCCGCTGACGGGCCAGACCGTGGCCCAGGCCAAGCTGACGCTCCAGGCGAGCAACCTGGTCTTCGGATCGGTCCTGGCGGGCGCGACCGACGACAGCGCGGTGGTCATCGACTCCAACCCGGGCGTCGGCAGCCAGGTGCCCGGCGGCACGGTGATCAACGTCCGCACCGCGGCCAAGCCGCAGGACGGCGGCCAGCAGGGCGGCGGCGGCTTCTTCGGGGGCCTGACGGGCGGCAACCGCCGCTAGCGCACGCGCAACGCGACAGGCCCGGCCCCCCTCCACGAGGGGGGCCGGGCCTGTTTCACGTGAAACACCGCCGGGGGCGGGCCGTCAGCGCAGCTCCGCCGGCTTGGTGCGCTTCTCGTCCACCTTCTCCGTCCGCACGAGCTCGCCCCAGACGATGTACCGGTACTTCGAGGTGTAGACCGGCGTGCAGGTCGTCAGCGTGATGTAGCGCCCGGGAGCGGTCCTGCCCGACTCCTTCGGGACCGGGTTGATCACGTCCGTGTTGTACTTCGAGGTCTGGGCCAGCTCGGCGAAGACCTTGTAGACGTACCAGGTGTCCTTGGTCTCGAAGACGATCGAGTCGCCGTTGCGCACCTTGTCGATGTTGTGGAACTTCGCCCCGTGCCCGTCGCGGTGCGCGGCCAGCGCGAAGTTGCCCTTGTCGTCCCAGGGCAGCGCGGACTTCACCGGGTCCGTGTAGTACCCGGCCACGCCGTCGTTCAGGACCTCCGGCTCCGTGCCCTTCTTGACGAGCACCTCGCCGTTCTTCATCGCCGGTACGTGGAGGAAGCCGACGCCGTCCCCGGTGTCCAGGGCGCCCGGCTGTACGGGCGGGCTCGCCGACGGCGAGGGGCTGCCCCAGCGCTGGCGGACCTCGTCGCCGCGCGCCGACGCCTGCCGGTCGGCGAGGACGTTGGTCCACCAGAGCGAGTACGCCACGAACAGGCCCAGGACCAGGCCCACCGTGATCAGCAGCTCCCCCAGCAGGCTCAGGGCCCCGGCGACCACACTGCGGTCGGCGGGCGGCGGTGCGGAGCGGCGGCGGGCACGAGACACTGCGGGTTCGTCCTTACGGGCTGGTCAGCGCGGGCGGAGCGCCCTGGCTGCGGGGGCGTTCTTCGGTCATCCTGCCCCATACGATCATCCGGTAGGTGCTGGTGAACTCCGGGGTGCAGGTCGTCAGCGTGATGTAGCGGCCCGGTCCGGTGAATCCGGAGCCCTCCGGCACGGGCTTGATCACCGCCACGTTCGCCGGGGAGGTCTGCGGCAGCGCGGACGCCATCTGGTACGTGTAGTACGCGTCCCGCGTCTCCACGACGATCGCGTCGCCCGGCACCAGCTGGTTGATGTAGCGGAACGGCTCTCCGTGCGTGTTGCGGTGCCCCGCGACCGCGAAGTTTCCCTGCCGATCGGACGGCATCGCCGTCTTCAGCGCCCCCTCGCCGTAGTGGCCGACCATCCCCTTGTCGAGGACCTTCGCCTTGCTGATCCCCTCCGCCACCGGCACCTTCAGGTCCAGCTTCGGGATGTGCAGGATCGCGAAGCCCTGGCCGGGCTCGAAGGCGGCCGCCGGGGGCGGCGCGCCCGTCACCGGCGGGCGCTCCCAGGTCTGCTGGAGCGAGCCGGCGGCCCCGTCCGCCGCCCGCTCCGCCAGGACGTTCGTGTACCAGAGCTGGTAGGTGACGAACAGCAGCATCACCACGCCGGCGGTGATGAACAGCTCCCCGGCGGCCCGGCTGAGCAGCACCAGCGCCCCGCCGGAGCGCGGGCGGGCGCGCCTGCGGCCCCGGCCGCCACCGCCGCGCCTGCGGGCGCGCGCGTGCGAGCGCTTCGCGGCCTCCTGCGCTGCCCTGCGCCGCGCGGCCCGGCCCTCGCGGGGCGCGGACGGCGCGACCGCCGTCACGCGACGGCCTTGCCCACCACCGGGGCCAGCCCCACCGACCGCTCGACGGCTCCGGCGTCACCGCAGCGCACGAGCCAGTTCGCGAGCATCCGGTGGCCCCACTCGGTCAGCACCGACTCGGGATGGAACTGGACGCCCTCGACGTCGTGCTCGCGGTGCCGCAGGCCCATGATGATCCCGTCCTCGGTCCGCGCGGTCACCTCCAGCACGTCGGGCAGGGTCTGCGGCTCGGCCGCGAGCGAGTGGTAGCGGGTCGCGGTGAACGGCGACGGCAGTCCGGCGAAGACGCCGAGCCCCTCGTGGACCACGGGTGAGGTCTTGCCGTGCAGCAGCTCGGGGGCCCGGTCCACGACGCCCCCGTAGGCGACCGCCATGGACTGCATGCCGAGGCAGACGCCGAAGACGGGGACGCCGGTGGCGGCGCAGTGCCGGACCATGTCCACGCAGACGCCCGCCTCTTCCGGCGTGCCCGGTCCGGGGGAGAGCAGGACGCCGTCGAAGCCGTCCTGGGCGTGGGCGAGCTCCACCTCGTCGTTGCGCAGGACCTCGCATTCGGCACCGAGCTGGTAGAGGTACTGGACCAGATTGAAGACAAAGCTGTCGTAGTTGTCGACAACCAGAATGCGCGCGCTCACGGAGTGGCTCCCGATCCCTCGTCCACCGTCACGTCGTTGAACGGAAGGAGCGGCTCGGCCCACGGGAACACGTACTGGAACAGCACGAACACCACCGCCAGGACCAGTACGAGAGAGATCAGCGCGCGCACCCACGCGTTGCCCGGCAGATGCCGCCAGATCCAGCCGTACATTCCGTCTGTTTCCTTCGTCGTCCATGGTCGTTCTCGCACCGCGGGGGCGGTACCGCACCAGCCTAAGGGCCGGGGGCCCCGCTGAGGGGCTCAGCCGGGCAATCACCCGGTGCCGGCGGGGTCCGCGGGGCGGGTGGCGGTGAGCTCGGCCCAGACGACCAGGCGGTGGCTGTGGCCCCATTCCGGATCACAGGTGGTCAGGGTGAGGTATCTCCCGGGGGTGGAGAAGGGGGACCGGCGGGGCACCGGGTCGACCACCCCGGTCTCGGTGGGCAGGATGCGCAGCGGCGCGGCCCGCACGGTGTACGTGTACCAGCCGGTCGAGTCCCGGACGGTCACGGTGTCCCCGGGGCGCAGCTCGGGGACGTCCTTGAAGGGGTCGCCGTACGTGCGCCGGTGCCCGGCCACCGCGAAGTTGCCGTCGCCCCCGGGCCGGGCCGAGCCGGTGTAGTGCCCCAGGCCCTTCTTCAGCGGTTCGGCGCCCGTGCCCTCGAGGACCGGCCGGCTCCAGTCCCGGCCGAAGCGGGGGACGTACATCTCGGCGAAGGCCCGTCCCTGCGGATGGGGCGCCGGCTCCGTCCGCGAGGGGGCCGGCGCGGGGCCGGCGGCCGCTGCCGGGGCGGGGGCCGCCGCCGCCCAGCGCTCGCGCAGCCGGTCCCGCTCGTCCTCCATCGCCCGGTCGGCCTTGACCCCGGTCCACAGCAGTACGTACGCCGTGAACAGCACGATCAGCGTCCCGGCCGTCAGGCACACCTCGCTGAACGTCCGTACCACCAGGCGCAGTACGGCGTCAGGACGCGGCGGACTCCAGCGGCTTCGCATAGTGGAGGTCCACTGTGCCGGAGTACCCGGGCAGTGTCAGCCGCTTCTCCTCGTCCACTTTCCAGCCGAGCCCGTACGCGTTGACGTACAGCTGGTAGTTCTGGATGGCGGGGGAGGCGGCGAGGGCCTTGCGCAACGCGCCCGGGTCGCCGACCGCGGAGACCTTGTAGGGGGGCGAGTACACGCGGCCCTGGAGGATCAGGGTGTTGCCCACGCAGCGCACCGCGCTGGTGGCGATCAGCCGCTGGCCCATCACCTCGATGCCCTCGGCGCCGCCCTGCCACAGGGCGTTCACCACGGCCTGGAGGTCCTGCTGGTGGATCACGAGGTCGTTGGGCTGCGGCTCGGGGACGCCGGGGACGCGGGCGGTGGCGTTCGGCGGCGCGTCGTTGAGGGTGACGGCCAGGCCCCTGCCGGTGAGCTCCTCGGTGCCCGAGGCGGCGCGCAGGGCGGCCAGCCGGGCCTCCTCGGCCTTGGTGCTGCCGCTGTCGCGCTCCGCGAGGGCGTCCACCTGGGCGCGCGCGGCGGCGGCGCTCTTCTCCAGCTCGGCGTTCTTCGCGCTCCGCTCGTGGATGAGGTCGGACAGCTTCAGGAGCGAGGCGTCCGTGCGGATGTTCGTACCCTTGGAGGTGTTGAAGCTGGTGACGAAGATGAGGCCGGCGAGGGCGAAGACGGCGGCCGTCAGCAGCCGGACCGGCCTGGCCCGGCGGCGGGGACCCGCGGAGGAGTCGTCGGAATCGCTCAACGTACCCTTCTCCTTCAACGCCAGTGGTCCACTACGCTAACGGACGCCCGGGGCAGGCAAGGTCCCCCAGCGCATCGACAGGAGAGCCCCTCGTGCCGAAGTCACGTATCCGCAAGAAGGACGACTACACGCCGCCGCCGGCGAAGCAGGCGCAGGCGATCAGGCTGACGAACCGCAGCTGGGTCGCCCCGGTCATGCTGGCGTTCTTCCTCATCGGTCTCGCGTGGATCGTGGTCTTCTACGTGACCGACACCCAGCTGCCCTTGGAGGCGCTGGGCAACTGGAACATCGTGGTCGGTTTCGGCTTCATCGCCGCCGGTTTCGGTGTCTCCACGCAGTGGAAGTAGCGTCGCCCGCATACCCGGACGGCCGAGCCGCGCAAGCTCTCCCCATGAGTTATCCACAGCGTCATCCACACCTGAGGAAAAGACAGAAGATCTGTGGATAACTCTGTGGAGAGTTGACGCCGGTGTGATCAGGTGAGTTCGGCTGTCCGGGCCAGGACGACGGCCGCGGCCGTCAGGAAGACCGCCGCACAGGCCGCCACCTGGATGAACGTCCGCGTGCGGCCCGTGGCCGGTGCCAGCAGTCCCAGGGCGAGCAGCGCGCCGGTCACCAGGCCGCCGATGTGCGCCTGCCAGGACACCGACATGCCCCCGAAGGGCACGAAGGTGACGAGCAGCATGAGCCCGAGCGTGACCAGCACCGGCCGCATCTCGTAGCGAAGCCGGCGGGCGAGGACCACGGTGGCTCCGAGCAGGCCGCAGATGGCACCGGAGGCTCCGACGGTCGGGGTGTTCGGCGCGGTCAGCAGATAGACGAGGGCGCTGCCGCCCAGCCCGGACAGCAGGTAGAGGGCGAGGTAGCGGGAGCGGCCCAGGGCCGCCTCCAGCGGGCCGCCGATCACCCACAGGGCGAGCATGTTGCCGAAGACGTGCCACCACTGGACGTGCAGGAACACCGAGGTCAGCAGGCGGTCGTACTGCCCGGTGGCGACGCCTTCGACGGGGGCCCCGTCGTACTCGACGAAGAGGCCGAGCAGCTCCAGCCGTACGGCCAGCTCCGGCATCGCGAGCACGGCGAGGAACACCGCCGCGTTGAGCCCGATGAGGATCTTGGTGACGAGCTGGGGATCGGCTGCGACCAGGCCCCCCGCGACGGTGCGCGGGGCGTTGGCCGCGGGGGCGTGCCCGGTGCTGGAGCCGCCCCGGACGCACTCCGGGCACTGGAATCCCACCGAGGCGCTGATCATGCACTGCGGGCAGATGGGCCGCTCGCAGCGGGAGCAGGTGATGCCCGTGTCGCGGTCCGGGTGCCGGTAGCAGCCCGGCAGACGGTCGGTGTCCATCGGTCCCCTCGGTCAGCGGCGGGCGGGGGTGCGCCCCGCCGGTCCGTGTACGTCCGTCCGTGTCCGGTCGGCCGGAGGCCGCCGGTGCGGACAAAGAAAGTACGGACGGGCGGGACCCAAGGTTCCCGGGCCGACGGGCCCGGGACGACTGCACGGCCCGGGACGGGTCCGCCGGCCCGGGACGGGTCCGGCGCCCCTGACGGGGTCAGCGACCGGCTTCGCGCTTCTCGACGGTGACCGACTTGATGATCACGTCGTCCAGCGGCCGCTCGGTCCGCGGGTTGGTGGGGCCGGAGGCGATGGCGTCCACGACCTTGCGGCTGGCCGCGTCGGTGACCTCGCCGAAGATCGTGTGCTTGCGGGTCAGCCAGGCGGTGGGGGCGACCGTGATGAAGAACTGCGAGCCGTTCGTGCCCGGGCCGGCGTTGGCCATGGCCAGCAGGTAGGGCTTGGTGAAGGCCAGGTCGGGGTGGAACTCGTCGGCGAACTGGTAGCCGGGGCCGCCGGTGCCGTTGCCGAGCGGGTCGCCGCCCTGGATCATGAAGCCGCTGATGACGCGGTGGAAGACGGTGCCGTCGTACAGCGGGGCGGTGGTCTTCTGGCCGTCGGTGGGACGGGTCCACTCACGCGCGCCCGTGGCGAGCTCCACGAAGTTCCGCACGGTCTTGGGAGCGAAGTTCTCCAGCAGCTCGATCTCGATGTCGCCGTGGGTGGTCTTCAGGGTGGCGTAGAGCTTCTCGGCCACGGGTCTGCCTTCCATAGTCATCACTGTCGGCCCGATCCTCCCACGGAGGGCGCGGCGTTCGCGGGAATCCTTGCACCCGTATGCCCTGTCGCGCATGCCGCGTGGTGTCGGGACAGGCATGATCCGACAAAGGGTGGAAAGGTGAACTGTGTCCGCCACCGAGGAGGAGGATCCCGTGACCCGCAAGGACAGCGTGCGCCTGGCCGCCGAGAACGCCAGGGACGCCGTGAAGCACGCAGCGGAAGTGGTGGCGCCGTACGCAGAAACCGCCAAGGACGCGGCTGTGCACTACGCGCACGAGGCGAACGAGCGGCTGGCGCCGAAGGTCTCGTACGCGGCCGGCCAGGCCTCGCTGCAGGCGCGCGCGGCCTACGACAACCACCTGCATCCGCGCATGATGGCGGCGCGCACCCACGTGCCGCCGAACGTGGACCGGGCGGCGGTGAAGGCCGTCCACCAGACGCGCCTCGCCGCGCGCCAGGCGGCCGACTACACGGCGCCGCGCTTCGAGAGCGCGCTCGCTGCGAGCCGGCCGGTGGCCGAGGAGGCCGCGTCCCGTTCGGCGGCGGCCCTCGCGGCACTGCGCGGCCAGGTGTCGGCGAAGGAGGTGCAGCGCCTGGTGCGGCGTCACGAGCGGCGGGCGCGGTGCGGCCGGTGGGTGAAGGGGGCCGCGCTGGTCGGCCTCCTGGCGGGCGGCGCCTATGCGGCGTGGCGGTGGTGGGACCAGCAGTCGAACCCGGACTGGCTGGTGGAGCCCCCGGCGGCCACGGAGCTGTCGGCGCAGGACGCCGAACCGGCCGGCTTCGACGACGAGCTGGCGCAGAAGGAGCGCGAGACCGACGGCGGCGCGACCGCCTGACGCCCCGTCTCCACGACGGCGAGGGGCCCGGATCCGCGTGCGGATCCGGGCCCCTCGAACGTCGCCCTCCGTACGTCAGCCCGGCAGCGTCAGCACCATCCCCGGGCGGATCAGGTCCGGGTTGGCGCCGACCACGCCCCGGTTCATGGCGTACAGCTCGCGCCAGCGGGCCTCGTTGCCCAGCTCGCGGCGGGCGATCAGGGACAGCGAGTCACCCGGCTTGACGGTGTACGTCCGCTTCGCAGCGGTCGGCGGCCGCTTCGGCGGCACCGGCACGGCCTTGTGCGCGGCCGAGGTGTCGCTCGGGGTGGCGGGCGCCATGTGCCCCGGCGCGGCCGCGGGCGGCTTGGGCCGGGTGGCCGCGGCCATCCGCTCGGCGGCCGCCTTGGTGGCGGAGGCGGCGTCCGTGTAGGACTGCGCGTACCTGGAGCCCATCTCGGAGGGCGTCTTCGGCCCTTGCTGCTCCCTCTGCCGGGCCGCCTTCTCGGCGGCCTCCTGTTCCTTCTTCTTGTCCGACTTCAGGAAATCGAAGAGTCCCATGTGCCTGCGCCTCCGGCGTGGTGTCGCCCCCTGGCCTCATTGCCTTCCCCCACTGTCGGTCACCATCCGCCGCCCGGCCCTGTGACCGGTCCGTACGGGGGACGCGGGAGCCCTACTGCTGCCGGGCCCGCCGGGCCGGCCGGGGACCGTCGGCGGGAACTCCCAGCGGCCCCTCGGCGAGCCGGCCCAACACCCTGAGGAGACAGGCCCGGTCCTCGTCGGCGAGGTCGGCGAGGGCCTCCGCGTGCACCCGGTCGACGATCCGCCGGCTCTCCACCGAGAGGGCGGCCCCCTTGTCGGTGACGGCGATGATCCGGGCCCGGCGGTCCTGGGAGGAGGGCCGCCGCTCGGCCAGTCCGGCCTTCTCCAGGGCGTCGACGGTGACGACCATCGTCGTCTTGTCCATGTCGCCGATCTCGGCGAGCTGGATCTGCGTGCGCTCCTCCTCCTGCGCGTGCACGAGGACGCAGTGCATGCGGGCGGTCAGTCCGATCTCGCCGAGCGCCGCCGCCATCCGGGTGCGCAGGACGTGGCTGGTGCGGTCGAGGAGGAAGGAGAGGTCGGGCTCGGTCCGGGTGGATCCCATCGCAGTCATGAAACCAGCCTAACCATTCGATCCGAAAAAAATAGTCTGCAACAAAACTATCTGTTACGGTCTCACCAGACGTCGCCCATGCAACCGCCCGAGGATCCGCCGACGACCGGAGAGACCGATGCCCACAGCCCTTGCAGAAGCCCCCGCCCCGACCACCCCGGCCGGCGGACCGCGCTCGCGCTGGACCGCCCTGGCCGTGCTCTCCACCGGCATGCTGATGACCGTCCTCGACGGCAGCATCGTCACCGTGGCGATGCCGGCCATCCAGGACGACCTCGGCTTCTCCCCCGCCGGCCTCAGCTGGGTCGTGAACGCCTACCTGATCGCCTTCGGCAGCCTGCTGCTGCTCGCCGGCCGGCTCGGCGACCTGATCGGCCGCAAGCGGATGTTCCTCGCGGGCACCGCCGTCTTCACCGCCGCCTCGCTGCTCGCCGGGTTCGCCGGCTCCCCCGCGCTGCTCATCGCCGCCCGGTTCCTCCAGGGCGTCGGCAGCGCGATGGCCTCCGCCGTCAGCCTCGGGATCCTGGTCACCCTCTTCACGCAGCCCCGCGAGCGCGCCCGGGCCATCGCCGTCTTCTCCTTCACCGGAGCGGCCGGAGCCTCCCTGGGACAGGTGCTGGGCGGGGTCCTCACCGACGCCCTCGACTGGCACTGGATCTTCTTCATCAACCTGCCCATCGGGCTCGCCGCCCTGCTGGCCGCCCTCCCCGCGCTCCCCGCCGACCGGGGGCTGGGACTGCGCGCGGGTGCCGACGTACCGGGCGCCGTACTCGTCACCGCCGGACTGATGCTGGGCATCTACGCCGTCGTGCGGGTCGAGGAGTACGGCTGGACCTCCGCGCACACCCTCGGCCTCGGGGCCCTCTCCCTGGCCCTGCTCGCCGCCTTCGTCCTGCGCCAGACCAGGGCGCGCACCCCGCTGATGCCCCTGCGCATACTCCGTTCGCGGACCGTGGCCGGCGCGAACCTGATCCAGATGCTGATGGTGGCCGCCCTGTTCTCCTTCCAGATCCTTGTCGCCCTCTACCTCCAGCAGGTCCGGGGATACGGGGCCGCCGAGACCGGCCTCGCGATGCTGCCGGCCGCGCTGGCGATCGGCGGGATCTCCCTCGGCGGCGCCGCGAAGCTGATCGCCCGCCTCGGTGAGCGCGGCGTCCTGCTCACCGGCCTCACGCTGCTGGTCGCGGGCCTCGCCCTGCTGACCCGCCTCCCGGTGCACGCCGACTACGTCACCGACCTGCTGCCCGTGATGCTGCTGGCCTCCGGCTTCGGCCTCGCCCTGCCCGCCCTCACCACCCTGGGGATGTCGGGCGCCGGCGAGCGCGACGCCGGGCTGGCCTCGGGCCTGTTCAACACCACCCAGCAGATCGGCATGGCCCTCGGCGTGGCCGTCCTGTCCACCCTCGCCGCCTCGCGCACCGAGGCCCTGACGGCCGCCGGCCACGCCCGGCCCGAGGCCCTCACCGCCGGCTACCACCTGGCCTTCGGCACGGGCGCCGCCCTCCTGCTGGCGGCCACCGCCCTCGCGGCCGCCCTGCCGCGCGCTCCCCGCACCCGCTGAGCTCGGACCCGCACCCTGCGAAAAAAAGACCCCCTGACCAGCGTTTGCGCTGGTCAGGGGGTCTTCTCGAGGTGGAGCCTAGGAGATTCGAACTCCTGACATCTGCCTTGCAAAGGCAGCGCTCTACCAACTGAGCTAAGGCCCCGAGCAACCGGACGCGGACGCCCCCCGGCAGGGAGTGTCCGTTCCGCAGGACAGAGTACCCGGTGCACCCCCGCATCCCGCAAAATGATGGGGACTCCCGCCCCGCGACCACGCTCCGTAAGATGCTCGCGAGGTTCGCACCAGCGAAGGGGAGTAGGAAGAGTGGACGCAGTACAGCAGGAGGCCACGGCCAGAGCCAGGGAACTCCAGCGCAGTTGGTACGGGGAGCCGCTCGGCGCGCTGTTCCGGCGGCTCATAGATGACCTCGGCCTCAACCAGGCCCGCCTCGCTGCCGTGCTCGGCCTGTCGGCGCCGATGCTGTCCCAGCTGATGAGCGGGCAGCGCGCCAAGATCGGCAACCCGGCCGTGGTCCAGCGGGTCCAGGCCCTCCAGGACCTCGCCGGCCAGGTGGCCGACGGCAGCGTCAGCGCCGCCGAGGCCACCGACCGGATGGACGAGATCAGGAACACCCAGGGCGGTTCCGTCCTCAGCAACAGCGGCCAGAGCACCGCCGGTTCGGGTGCCCCGACCGTCAAGCGGGTCGTCCGCGAGATCCAGTCGCTGCTGCGCTCGGTCGCCGCGGCGGGTGACATCATCCAGGCGGCGGACACCCTCGCAGCCGGCCACCCGGAACTGGCAGAGTTCCTCCGGGTCTACGGGGCCGGCCGCACCTCCGAAGCGGTGGCCCACTACGAGGCCCACCAGAACTGACACGCGGTCGACGGGGGACGGGCACAGCAATGGGTGAGGTCTTCGCAGGCCGGTACGAGCTGGTCGATCCGATCGGGCGGGGCGGCGCGGGCGCCGTCTGGCGGGCCTGGGACCAGCGCCGGCGCCGGTACGTCGCCGCGAAGGTCCTGCTGCAGAGCGATGCCCACACCCTCCTGCGGTTCGTGCGCGAGCAGGCCCTGCGCATCGACCACCCCCACGTCCTGGCCCCGGCCAGCTGGGCGGCGGACGACGACAAGGTCCTGTTCACCATGGACCTCGTCGCCGGCGGCTCCCTCGCCCATGTGATCGGGGACTACGGGCCGCTGCCGCCCCGGTTCGTGTCCGTGCTGCTCGACCAGCTCCTGTCGGGGCTGGCGGCGGTGCACGCGGAGGGCGTCGTCCACCGCGACATCAAACCGGCCAACATCCTGATGGAGGCCACGGGAACCGGGCGGCCGCACCTGCGGCTGTCCGACTTCGGCATCTCCATGCGCAAGGGCGAGCCCCGGCTCACCGAGACCGACTTCGTGGTCGGTACGCCCGGCTACTTCGCCCCCGAGCAACTGATGGGCGCGGAGCCCGACTTCCCCGCCGACCTCTTCGCCGTCGGCCTGGTCGCCCTGTACCTGCTGTGGGGCCGCAAGCCCGATTCCCAGGCGCTGGTCGAGCACTTCAGGGCCCACGGCGTCCCGAGTGCCCCCGAGGGCGTCCCGGCGCCGCTGTGGGACGTGATCTCGAACCTCCTGCACCCTGACCCCGAGAGCCGCTTCCGGACCGCCACAGGGGCGCGCAAGGCCCTTGCCGAGGCCGTCCAGTTGCTGCCGGAAGCCCCCGCCGGCGAGGACCCGGTGGAGGTGTTCGACCAACTCGGGCCGCTTCCGGCCGGTTTCGGCCCGGGCGGGCCGGGAACCGCCGCCGCCGAGCCCGCGGTGGGTTTCGGGCCGCCGCCGGCCGCGTACGGGCCTTCAGAGCCGGTGACGGCCCCGGAGACGGGCGGCTTCCACCTCGCGCCCCCGGCCGCGACGCCGATGGAGCCCGGCACCCGGCCGACGACCCCCGCGACCCCCGCGACCCCGGCGTCACCCGCGCCCCCGGCGGCTCCCGCCCGCTCCGGCGGCATCGCCCCGCCCCCGGCGAAGGTGGCCGCCGGCATCCTCACCGCGGCCCTGCTCTGCTTCGCGGTCGGCATCTGGGCGCTGACACAGCTCTAGGCCGGCTCCCGGTCAGGCCCGGCCCGCGCCGCGCCGGGCCAGCAGGATCCACCCGCCGAGCCCGAGCAGCAGCACCGCCCCGGTCCCGAAGCCGGCCACCATCACGACCCGCATCACCGAGGCGTCGTCCCGCGCGGCCGCGGCCTCCGGGGCGGTGAGCCCCTCCTTCGCGGCGGCCCGATCGGCCTCGCCCACACCGAACCCGGCGGCCGCCAGGCTCTCCCGGTAGCCCGGGGCCTTGGCCGGCCCCCCGGACACGTCCAGCCGCAGCGTGAGCGGCACGGGCGTCGCGTCCTCGATGAACTCCCCGACCTTCCCGCCCAGGGTGACGGCGACGTAGTACCACCCCGCGACCCGTACCGGCCGTGCCGCGGTGGCGTCGGAGAAGCGGTTCTCGTACGCCACCGGCGCGGTCCTCGGCAGCGTCACGGCCGCCTGCTTGCCGTCGTAGGAGGTGTCCTTGGACTCCACGAGCCCCCGGTACGGGCTGTACACCGAGACGGTGAGCCCGTTCGCGGCGGAACCGTAGTCCTTGGTCATCCGGGCCTTGGCGATCTCGGCGCCGATCCCCAGCTGCTGCCCCCAGTCCAGCGGCACCCGGTAGAACCGGGTCTGGCCCGGGCGCAGGTCGTCGCGCCACACCCCGGGGCCCAGGGCGCGCGCGTCGTTGAAGCCGGTGCCTCCCGTCCGGGCCACCGGGTCCGTGACCGGCAGGGTCGGGGAGGCCGAGGGCCAGACGCCGGGCGCGGCGGTCGGGGCGGTGCCCGCGGCCGGGGCCGGCTCGCGCATCACGAGGAGTTCCACCGGCCACGCCTCCTGGGAGGAGTCCTTGGCCGCGGTCCGGGTGACCTTCGCGTAGTACGTGCCCGGGCTCTGGCACTCGGCGTCCTCCTCCAGCCGCCGCTGGCCCACCGCGCCCAGCGGGACGGGGTCGTAGCCGAAGGAGGCCCGGCCCGGGTTGTTCGGGCAGGCCCGGCCGCCGCTGGTCATGACCTCGACCTCGAGGCCGTCGCCGTAGCCGGTCCTGCTCCCGGCGGGCGGGCGCAGCACGGCGGAGACGTACACGGTGGAGGTGCCGTCGAGCGCCAGCCGGTAGACCCGCTCGCCCGGCGCCAGGGTGTCCTCGTAGAAGGTGCCGGCCTCCAGCGGCGGGGCGTCCGCCGTCGAGGCGGCGCCCCGGACCGGCTTGGCGCCGTCGGCGGGACGGTACGGCGGCACCGGCCGGGCGGAGCCCGAGGGCGCCCCGGACGGCCCGGCGGCCGGGAGCGCGTGCGCCGCCGCGGGGAACCCCGCCAGCCAGGCCACCAGCCCCAGGGCCGCCGCCCCGGCCAGCGGCGCCCGACGCATCCGACGTACCCGCACCATCACGCCCACCCCGAATTTGCTACAGCAAGCCAAATATTTGCGTATTCGAACACAGAACAGCACGAAGCCCCGGCAGCAGCGGCGGCCGGGGCTTCGCGGAATCAATCGTGGGGCTCACACACCGGAACCGGAAGGCACGGAGTCGGTAGCCTCCGTCCACAGGTCCTGCTCGGCGCGGTCCGCCTGGATCTGGCGGTACACGAGGAGCCCGCCGATGGCGGCCAGTGCGACCAGGAGCAGCTTCTTCACGGCGCGACCTCGTCTTTCGTAGACGTTGGGGACTTCTGGCGGCCAACAATACACACCGACCGATACCGATCGGTTATCTGGGACTCCCCCGCACGGCCCAACGACGAAGACCCCCGGGCCTTCGGCCTGGGGGTCTTCGACTTCTGTGGGGCTAACAGGATTTGAACCTGTGGCCTCATCCTTATCAGGGATGCGCTCTAACCAACTGAGCTATAGCCCCATCCGCGCTGCGCGCTGACTCCTGAAGATTAGCGCACAGACGCGGTCGAGCCAAAATCCCCCGGGGCGAGGCCCCTGCCGGCAGTGCCGGCGGGCTTCCCCGCAGGTCAATCAGCGGGTCATTCGTCCTCGGCCAGCGTGAGCTCCACGCCGCCCACGAAGCCCGCCGACAGGTTGTAGATGAACGAGCCCAGCGTCGCCAGCGCCGTCATCAGCACCACGTCGATCACCGCGATGACCGAGGTGAAGATCAGCACGCGCGGCAGCGACAGGAACGACTGGAGGTCGAACCCGTTGCTCTCGTTCGAGCCGGTGGCCTCGCTGATGGTGCCGCCGACGGTCGAGAAGATGCCCATGGCGTCCATGACCATCCACAGCACCGCCGCCGCGACGACGGTGCACAGGCCGAGCGCGATCGACAGCAGGAAGCTGACCTTCATCACCGACCACGGGTCGGCCTTGGCCACCCGCAGGCGCGCCTTGCGGGTCCTGGGGGCCGTACGGACCCCCGGACGGGCCCCGCGCTGCGCGCCCGGGCCCGAGGGCACCGCGGCGGCCTGCGGGGGCTTCTGGGGCTGCTGCTGCTTGGCCTGGCCCTTGGCCTGGTCCTTGGCCTGGTCCTTCGACTGGTCCTTCGCCTTGGTCTGCGCCTTCGGCTTGGGTTCCGGTTCTCGGGTGTCCGTCACGGTTCCCCCCTGGGAGTCCGCGGCGGGGCCACGGGCACCGTTCGCTCCAGTCTCGGCCGGTCCGGCGCCCGTGGCTCCACTCACGACTTACTCCTCGTGCTCCCCGACCGAGGGCTCCGTGCCCCCGGCGGCATCGGCGGCCGGGGCGTCGGCCGCCGCGGCCTCGATCTCTGACTCGATCTCGTCGGCCTCGTCAGCTTCCTGACCGGCCTCGGCGTTACGAGCGATGCCGACCACGGCATCGCGCTTGCCCAGGTTGATCAGCTGGACGCCCATGGTGTCACGGCCGGTCTCCCTGACTTCGCTGACGCGCGTACGGATCACACCACCGCCGAGCGTGATGGCGAGGATCTCGTCCGATTCGTCCACCACCAGCGCGCCGACGAGCGATCCGCGGTCCTCGACGATCTTCGCCGCCTTGATGCCCAGACCGCCACGGCCCTGGACGCGGTACTCGTCCACGGCCGTCCGCTTGGCGTAGCCGCCGTCGGTGGCGGTGAAGACGAACGTACCCGGCCGGACAACGCTCATCGACAGCAGTTCGTCACCCTCGCGGAAGCTCATGCCCTTCACGCCCGAGGTGGCACGGCCCATCGGGCGCAGCGCGTCGTCGGTCGCGGTGAAGCGGATCGACTGCGCCTTCTTGCTGATGAGCAGCAGGTCGTCCTCGGCGGACACCAGCTCGGCGCCGATCAGCTCGTCGTCGCCGCCGGCCTCGGTCTCCCGGAGGTTGATCGCGATGACGCCGCCCGAACGGGGCGAGTCGTAGTCCTTGAGCGCCGTCTTCTTCACCAGGCCGCCCTTGGTGGCCAGGATCAGGTAGGGCGCGGCCTCGTAGTCGCGGATCGCGAGCACCTGGGCGATCTTCTCGTCCGGCTGGAAGGCCATCAGGTTCGCCACGTGCTGCCCGCGCGCGTCCCGGCCGGCGTCCGGGAGCTCGTAGGCCTTGGACCGGTAGACGCGGCCCTTGTTGGTGAAGAACAGCAGCCAGTGGTGCGTGGTGGAGACGAAGAAGTGGTCGACCAGGTCGTCCTGCTTCAGCTTCGTGCCGCGCACGCCCTTGCCGCCGCGCTTCTGCGAGCGGTAGTCCTCGGTCTTGGTCCGCTTGACGTAGCCGCCGTGCGTGATGGTGACGACGATGTCCTCTTCGGCGATCAGGTCCTCCATGGACATGTCGCCGTCGAAGGGCACCAGCTTCGAGCGCCGGTCGTCGCCGTACTTCTCGACGAGCGCGGCCAGTTCCTCGCTGACGATCGAGCGCTGCTTCTCCGGCGAGGAGAGGATCCCGTGGTACTCGTTGATCTTGGCCTGGAGCTCGTCGTGCTCGGAGACGATCTTCTGCCGCTCCAGGGCCGCCAGGCGCCGCAGCTGCATCTCGAGGATCGCGTTGGCCTGGATCTCGTCGATCTCCAGGAGGCCCATCAGGCCCTCGCGCGCGATCTCGACGGTGTTGCTGCGCCGGATCAGGGCGATGACTTCGTCGATGGCGTCCAGCGCCTTGAGCAGGCCGCGCAGGATGTGCGCCCGCTCCTCCGCCTTGCGCAGGCGGAAGCGCGTGCGCCGGACGATGACCTCGATCTGGTGCTGCACCCAGTGGCGGATGAACGCGTCGATCGACAGGGTGCGCGGCACCCCGTCCACCAGCGCCAGCATGTTCGCGCCGAAGTTCGTCTGCAGGTCGGTGTGCTTGTAGAGGTTGTTCAGCACGACCTTGGCGACGGCGTCGCGCTTGAGCACGATCACCAGGCGCTGACCGGTGCGCGAGGAGGTCTCGTCGCGCACGTCGGCGATGCCGCCGATCTTGCCGTCCTTCACCAGGTCGGCGATCTTCTGCGCGAGGTTGTCCGGGTTGGTCTGGTACGGGAGCTCCGTCACCACCAGGCACTGGCGGTTCTGGATCTCCTCGACCTCGACCACCGCGCGCATCGTGATGGAGCCGCGCCCGGTGCGGTACGCCTCCTCGATGCCCTTGCGGCCCACGACCAGCGCACCGGAGGGGAAGTCCGGGCCCTTGATCCGCTCGATGAGCGCGTCGAGCAGCTCCTCGTGCGTGGCGTCCGGGTGCTCCAGCGCCCACTGCGCGCCGGCCGCGACCTCGCGCAGGTTGTGCGGCGGGATGTTGGTGGCCATGCCGACCGCGATGCCGGCGCTGCCGTTGACCAGCAGGTTCGGGAACCGGGCCGGCAGGACCGTCGGCTCCTGGTTGCGGCCGTCGTAGTTGTCCTGGAAGTCGACGGTCTCCTCGTCGATGTCCCGGAGCATCTCCATGGCCAGCGGGATGAGCTTGCACTCGGTGTACCGCATCGCGGCGGCCGGGTCGTTGCCCGGCGAGCCGAAGTTGCCGTTGGAGTCCACCAGCGGCATGCGCATCGACCACGGCTGGGCCAGGCGGACCAGGGCGTCGTAGATGGAGCTGTCGCCGTGCGGGTGGTACGTGCCCATGACGTCGCCGACGACGCGGGCGCACTTGTAGAAGCCCTTCTCGGGCCGGTAGCCGCCGTCGTACATCGCGTACAGCACGCGCCGGTGGACGGGCTTGAGGCCGTCGCGGACGTCGGGCAGCGCGCGCGAGACGATGACGGACATCGCGTAGTCGAGGTAGGAGCGCTGCATCTCCGTCTCGAGCCCGACGGGCTCGATGCGCAGCACCGGCTGCTCCTCCGCGGCGTTCTCGGCGGTGGGGGTGGTTTCGTCGGCCATTGCCGGTCAGAAGTCCTTTCGGGCGGTCAGCGTCGGGCCGACTCAGATGTCGAGGAAGCGGACGTCCTTGGCGTTGCGCTGGATGAAGGAGCGCCGTGCCTCGACGTCCTCACCCATCAGCACCGAGAACAGGTCGTCGGCCTGCGCCGCGTCATCCAGGGTGACCTGGCCGAGCACGCGGTGGTCCACGTCCATGGTGGTGACGCGCAGTTCCTCGGCGTTCATCTCGCCCAGACCCTTGAAGCGCTGGATCGAGTCCTCGCGGATCCGCTTGCCGTTCTGCTTGCCGAGCTCGACCAGGGCGTCGCGCTCGCGGTCCGAGTACGCGTACTCGAAGTCGTCGCGACCCCACTTGATCTTGTACAGCGGCGGGCGGGACAGGTACACGTGACCGGCCTCGACCAGCGGGCGCATGAAGCGGAACAGGAAGGTCAGCAGCAGGGTGTTGATGTGCTGGCCGTCGACGTCGGCGTCCGCCATCAGGATGATCTTGTGGTACCGCAGCTTCTCGATGTCGAAGTCCTCGTGCACACCGGTGCCGAAGGCGCTGATCAGCGCCTGGACCTCGGTGTTCTGGAGGATCTTGTCGATCCGGGCCTTCTCGACGTTCAGGATCTTGCCGCGGATAGGCAGGATGGCCTGGTACATCGGGTTGCGGCCGGACTTCGCGCTGCCGCCGGCGGAGTCGCCCTCGACGATGAAGATCTCGCACTTGGTCGGG
This sequence comes from Streptomyces sp. NPDC048352, assembly GCF_040651895.1. Taxonomy (NCBI): domain Bacteria; kingdom Bacillati; phylum Actinomycetota; class Actinomycetes; order Kitasatosporales; family Streptomycetaceae; genus Streptomyces; species Streptomyces sp. NPDC048352. The sequence goes on along the minus strand of NZ_JBEZKZ010000002.1, from coordinate 170,858 downwards.
TCGTTCGACTGGCAGTCGGACAGCTTGCCCGGCAGCGAGGCGCTCTCCAGCAGGCCCTTGCGACGGGTGAGGTCACGGGCCTTGCGGGCCGCGACGCGCGCCGTGGCCGCCTGGATCGACTTGCGGATGATGTCCGCGGCCTCGACCGGGTTGCGGTCGAACCAGTCGTTGAGGTGCTCGTGGACGACCTTCTGCACGAAGGTCTTGGCCTCCGTGTTGCCCAGCTTCGTCTTCGTCTGGCCCTCGAACTGGGGCTCGCCGAGCTTGACCGAGATGATCGCCGTCAGACCCTCGCGGATGTCCTCGCCGGCGAGGTTGTCGTCCTTCTCGCGGAGCAGCTTCTTGTCCCGCGCGTAGCGGTTGACCAGGCCGGTCAGCGCCGCGCGGAAGCCCTCTTCGTGGGTGCCGCCCTCGTGGGTGTGGATCGTGTTCGCGAAGGAGTAGACGCCCTCGGTGTACTGCGAGTTCCACTGCATCGCGATCTCGACCGAGAGCATGCGCTCCTTGTCCTCGGCCTCGACGTCGATGACGGTCGGGTGGATCAGCTCGCCCTTGCGCGAGTTGAGGTACTTCACGAAGTCGACGATGCCGCCCTCGTAGTAGTACTTCACCGTGCGCGCCGCGGGCTCGGAGGCCTCGGCGTCCGGGTCGTCGGCGCCGACCGTGGCCTTCGCCGACTCCCGCTCGTCGGTCAGCGTCAGGGTCAGGCCCTTGTTGAGGAAGGCCATCTCCTGGAAGCGCCGCGAGAGCGTCTCGAAGGAGTAGTCGGTCGTCTCGAAGACGTCGGGGTCGGCCCAGAACGTCACCGACGTGCCGTGCTCGTCGGTCGCCTCGTTCTTGGCCAGCGGGGCCGTCGGCACGCCCAGCTTGTAGTCCTGGGTCCAGCGGAAACCGTCCGTCTTGACCTCGACCGCGACCTTGGTCGACAGGGCGTTCACGACGGAAACGCCGACGCCGTGCAGACCGCCGGAGACCGCGTAGCCGCCGCCGCCGAACTTGCCGCCCGCGTGCAGGACCGTCAGGACGACCTCGACGGCCGGCTTCCCCTCGGACGGCACGATGCCGACCGGGATGCCGCGGCCGTTGTCGACCACACGCACGCCGCCGTCGGCCAGGATCGTCACGTCGATCGTGTCCGCGTGCCCGGCCATGGCCTCGTCGACGGAGTTGTCCACGACCTCCTGCACGAGGTGGTGCAGGCCACGCTCACCGGTCGAGCCGATGTACATACCCGGCCGCTTGCGGACCGCATCCAGGCCCTCGAGGACCTGGATGGCACTGGCGTCGTAATTCTTCTCGTTGGAGTCGCCGGAATCGGCCACGAAGCGCCCTTTCTGGCACAGCGCAGCCCGTACCCCGGACCAGCGTGTGCGCCGGCGGGAGCGGCCGCGTCGATCTGCGTTGTCTGCCTGACCCCGCGAACGGGCAGGATTGTCTCCAGTCTACCGGTATCGCTGACACGAATGGGGGTTTGCCGGTGCCTGAGTCCGCATGTGCCGCCCTGAACCTCCTCTCCGAGACTCCCCATATTCGGGGAGGGGCTCAAAGTGGCTCACGCGGGCATCCAGCGCTTCGGCCTGTCAACCTTCCACTACCGTGAGGGACACCACCCGCGCCCGTCGCGCCAGGGCGGTCGGGCGGGGGCTCCGCGGGGCCCTCCCGGGGCCTCCGCCGGAGGTACGCGGGCCCTGGGGGCCGGCGTAGGACCGCCGCGGCATGCGGCGCGCGGCGGCCGGAGGCCGATCAGCCGTAGGTGTCGCCCGGTCCGGTGCTGCCCGGGGCCCGCCACGGCCCGTACCGCTTCGGGCGCCCGCCGGGACCCTGCACCTTGATCAGCCGCACCGTGCCCTGGCCGAGCTCCGCGTTCAGCCGCGCCACCAGCTGCGGGGCCAGCAGCTTCAGCTGCGCGGCCCAGGCCGAGGAATCGCACCGTACGAGGAGCTCACGGTCCTCGTAGCGTTCCGGTTCACAGTGCGCCGCGATCTCCGGGCCGACGATCTCCGCCCAGCGCTCCATCACGCCGGCCACCGCGATCGGCATCTCCCAGCCGCGTTCCGTGCGCAGCCGGTCCAGGGCCGCCATCAGCGGCATCGGGTCCCGCCCGTCGGCGCGCGCGCCCGAGCGCAGCCCGGGCTGCTGCTGGCGCTTGCGGCCGCCGGCCGCGTTGCCCCGGGCGCGGGCCTGCTCCCGGGCGGCCGCGAGGGCCTGGCGGGCCAGATCCACCCCGGACGGCTCCGGGGCCTTGCGCCGGTGCTGCTCGCCCTCGTTCACAGCCGGGTCACCTCACCGCCGGACACCGCGAACCGGGTGCCCGCCAGCACGCCCGGGACGTCGTCGTCCACCGCCGCCGTCACCAGGACCTGCTCGCCCTGCGCCACCAGTTCCGCGAGGCGCTCGCGGCGGCGCGCGTCCAGCTCCGCGAAGACGTCGTCCAGGATCAGCACCGGCTCCGCCCCCTCCGAGCGCAGCAGCTCGTACGAGGCCAGGCGCAGCGCCAGCGCGTACGACCAGGACTCGCCGTGGCTGGCGTACCCCTTCGCGGGCAGCTCGCCCAGGCGCAGCAGGAGGTCGTCCCGGTGCGGGCCGGCCAGGGTGACCCCGCGTTCGATCTCCTGCTTGCGGATCCCGGCCAGGGCGGCAAGCAGCACCTCGTACAGCTCCTCCCGGGTACGCGCCGCGCCGCTGTCCACGGGCTCGCCCGCGGAGGACTTGTACGCGAGCCCGAGCGGGCCACCGCCGGGCGCGAGCTGCTCGTACGCCTTGTCCGCCAGCGGCAGCAGCGTGGCGATCAGGTCGAGCCGCTGGGCGAGCAGCTCGGCTCCGGCGCGCGCCAGGTGCTGGTCCCAGACGTCGAGGGTGGAGAGGTCCATGGAGCGGCCGCCGTGCCTGCGGGCCATCGCGGCGGACTTCAGGAGGGTGTTGCGCTGCTTGAGCACGCGCTCGTAGTCGGAGCGGACCGCCGCCATGCGCGGCGAGCGGGCCGTCACCAGTTCGTCCAGGAAGCGGCGCCGCTCCCCCGGGTCGCCCTTGACCAGGGCGAGGTCCTCGGGGGCGAACAGCACGGTGCGTACGATCCCCAGGACGTCACGGGGCCTGACCTGCGAGGACCGGTTGATGCGGGCGCGGTTGGCGCGGCCCGGGTTCAGTTCGAGCTCGACCAGCTGGCGGCGTTCGCCCTGGGTGACGGCGGCCCGGATGACGGCCCGCTCCGCGCCCATCCGGACGAGCGGGGCGTCCGAGGAGACGCGGTGGCTGCCCAGCGTGGCCAGGTAGCCGATGGCCTCGACCAGGTTCGTCTTGCCCTGGCCGTTGGGGCCCACGAAAGCGGTGACGCCCGGGGCGAGGGGAACCTCGGCCCGGGCGTACGAGCGGAAGTCGGCCAATGAGAGATGCGAAACATGCATACGGCGCCGACCTCCCCCGGCTTCCTGCTGCTGTGCTCGTGGTGCTGTGGTGCTGCTACTTCTTCTCGACCGCGTGGCCGCCGAACTGGTTGCGCAGCGCGGCGATCATCTTCATCTGCGGCGAGTCGTCCTGGCGGGACGCGAACCGGGCGAACAGCGAGGCCGTGATCGCCGGCAGCGGGACCGCGTTGTCGATGGCCGCCTCGACCGTCCAGCGGCCCTCGCCCGAGTCCTGGGCGAAGCCCCGGAGCTGCTCCAGGTGCTCGTCCTCGTCCAGCGCGTTGACGGCGAGGTCCAGCAGCCAGGAGCGGATGACCGTGCCCTGCTGCCAGGACCGGAACACCTCGCGGACGTCGGTGACCGAGTCGACCTTCTCCAGGAGCTCCCAGCCCTCGGCGTAGGCCTGCATCATGGCGTACTCGATGCCGTTGTGGACCATCTTCGCGAAGTGGCCCGCGCCGACCTTGCCGGCGTGCACGGCGCCGAAGTCACCCTCGGGCTTGAGGGCGTCGAAGACCGGCTGGACCGCGGCGACGTGCTTCTCCTCGCCGCCGTACATCAGCGCGTAGCCGTTCTCCAGGCCCCAGACGCCGCCGGAGACGCCGCAGTCGACGAAGCCGATGCCCTTGGCCTTGAGCTCCTCGGCGTGCTTCTCGTCGTCGGTCCAGCGCGAGTTGCCGCCGTCGACGACGATGTCGCCGGGCGAGAGCAGCTCCGCCAGCTCGTCGACGGTGGACTGCGTGGCAGCCCCTGCCGGGACCATCACCCACACGACGCGGGGGGACTGCAGGCTGTCCACAAGCTCCTGCAGGCTGTGGACGTCGGCGAGGTCCGGGTTGCGGTCGTATCCGATGACGGTGTGGCCTGCGCGGCGGATGCGCTCGCGCATGTTGCCGCCCATCTTGCCGAGACCGACGAGACCGAGCTCCATCAGGTGGGTTCCTTAAGCGTTGGGGCCGTCTGTACGGGGGCTCCCCCGGTACCGGTGGTTTCCGGTCGCTTTCCGGGGCTGCCCGCCGGATCCGAGCCTACGCCGGGGCATGGCCCGCGGCCGGTCCGGACGGCGCCGGGCCCGGCTCTCGCGGCTGCGAGACCGGGCCCGGTGCCGGCGTACGGCGGGAGCGGTCAGCCGGAGAGGCGGACCGGCATGATCAGGTACTTGTAGGCCTCGTCGGCCTCCGCGTCGACCGCCGGGCGCCCGCTGAGCAGTGCGGGCTTGGTCGACGTGGTGAAGCTGAGCTGGGCGGCCGGCGAGTCGATGGCGCTCAGGCCGTCCAGCAGGAACGTCGGGTTGAAGGCGATCGAGATGTCGTCGCCCTCCAGCTTCGCGTCGACCCGCTCCACAGCCTGTGCATCGTCGCTGGACCCGGCCTCCAGGATGAGCACGCCCTGCTCGAAGCTGAGGCGGACCGGGGTGTTGCGCTCGGCGACGAGGGCCACGCGCTTGACGGCCTCGACGAACGGGGCGGTCTCGATCACGGCGATGGAGTTGAACTCCGTCGGGAAGAGCGTGCGGTACTTCGGCAGGTCGCCCTCGAGCAGGCGGGTGGTGGTGCGGCGGCCCGCGCCCTCGAAGCCGATGAGGCCCTCGCCCTGGCCGGAGCCGGAGAGCGCCAGCGTGACCGTGTCGCCGCTGGTGAGGGACTTCGCGGTGTCCAGGAGCGTCTTGGCGGGCACCAGGGCCACGGCCGAGGCGTCCGGGTTCTCGGGCTTCCACAGGAACTCGCGGACCGCGAAGCGGTAGCGGTCGGTGGAGGCCAGGGTGACGCGGTCGCCCTCGATCTCGATGCGGACACCGGTCAGGACGGGCAGCGTGTCGTCGCGGCCGGCGGCGATGGCCACCTGGGCGGCGGCGGAGGCGAACACCTCGCCGGGGACGGTGCCCGTCGCGGTCGGCATCTGGGGCAGCGCCGGGTACTCCTCCACAGGCAGGGTGTGGAGGGTGAACCGCGAGGAGCCGCAGACCACGGTCGCCCGTACACCGTCTGTGGAAATCTCCACCGGGCGGTTGGGGAGGGCGCGGCAGATGTCGGCGAGGAGCCGGCCGGAGACGAGGACGGTGCCGTCCTCCTCGACGTCCGCCTCGACGGAGACGCGGGCCGAGACCTCGTAGTCGAAGCCGGAGAGGGACAGGGTGCCGTCCTCGGCCTTCAGCAGCAGGCCCGCGAGTACGGGCACCGGCGGCCGGGCCGGGAGGCTGCGTGCAGCCCAGGCCACCGCCTCCGCGAGTACGTCGCGCTCCACCCGGATCTTCACCGGAACCGCCTCCTGCTGTTGCTCGCTCGTCTGCCGGCCTTCGTCGTCGGCTCGTCGATGCCTCGACCGATGCCGGGGACCAGTCTGACGTACGGCGCCGACAGCCGTCGCGGCCGGCGGTCAAGTCGGGAGCGGGGCGTCCGGGCGGCCGTCCGGCGAGTTGTGCACAGGGCCTGCTTGAAAACCGAAACCGGCCTAACTCTCCATGGGGGTAGTAGTAGGGCCTGTGGAAACGGTGGATAAGCCCGTTCTCGCAGGTCAGCACCGGTTTTTTATCCCCACACCCTGTGGGTGGCACCGGTGGACAACCCGGGGTCCCTGTGGAGAAAGGAAAGTTCTGCACAGGCCGTCCCCAGGGGACCCGCATTACTCCACAGGTGTGTCCCCAGCTTTTCCCCAGTGGTCCACAGACCAAACGTCGACATCCGTGTGACCGCTTTCACTCGGGGCGGTGACCGCGGGTGTGCGGTTGCCGAACAGTGGACAACGGTGTGGAGAACCGCCGGGAACCTGTGCACAGGATGCGGCAACCTGTGGGTCGGCGGTGGACAGAGGCGTGGACGAGCCTGTGGACGAATTTTCTGTCCACAGGCTGTGGATGACGCTTGCGCACAATTCCACAGGCGGTTGACCTGGTCTGATGGTTCCTCAACCCGGATGCCTGTGGACAGATTGTGCGTGACGGGCGCTGTCCTCAGGCTGTGGACGGAAGAAACCGGGGAAATCTGTGGATGACGGCCCCTCGCGGGGGCGCATTCGAACAGAGCAGGGGCGCGCGGACGAAGAAGGGCGCCCCCGGTGTGGTCCGGAAGCGCCCTCTGGTGCGGCCTGAGGGACCGCCAGCAGGCCCCCGAGGGGCCCGCGTCAGCCGTTCTTGATGCGGTTGGTGAGCTCCGTGACCTGGTTGTAGATCGAGCGGCGTTCCGCCATCAGGGCGCGGATCTTGCGGTCCGCGTGCATGACGGTGGTGTGGTCGCGGCCGCCGAACTGGGCCCCGATCTTGGGGAGGGACAGGTCGGTGAGCTCCCGGCACAGGTACATGGCGATCTGCCGGGCGGTGACCAGGACCCGGCTGCGCGAGGAGCCGCACAGGTCGTCCACCGTGAGCCCGAAGTAGTCGGCGGTGGCGGCCATGATGTCGGCCGCGGTGATCTCGGGCGCGCTGTCCTCGCCGCCGGGGATCAGGTTCTTGAGGACGTCCTCCGTGAGACCGAGGTCCACCGGCTGCCGGTTGAGGCTCGCGAAGGCCGTGACGCGGATCAGCGCCCCCTCCAGCTCGCGGATGTTGCGCGAGATGCGGGAGGCGATGAACTCCAGTACCTCCGGCGGGGCGTTGAGCTGCTCCTGGACGGCCTTCTTGCGCAGGATCGCGATGCGGGTCTCCAGCTCGGGCGGCTGGACGTCGGTGATCAGGCCCCACTCGAAGCGGTTGCGGAGCCGGTCCTCCAGGGTGACGAGCTGCTTGGGCGGCCGGTCGGAGGAGAGGACGATCTGCTTGTTGGCGTTGTGGAGCGTGTTGAAGGTGTGGAAGAACTCCTCCTGCGTCGACTCCTTGCTCGCGAGGAACTGGATGTCGTCGACGAGCAGGATGTCCATCTCGCGGTAGCGCTTGCGGAACGCGTCGCCCTTGCCGTCGCGGATGGAGTTGATGAACTCGTTGGTGAACTCCTCCGAGCTCACGTACCGCACGCGGGTGCCGGGGTAGAGGCTCCGCGCGTAGTGCCCGATGGCGTGCAGCAGGTGCGTCTTGCCGAGCCCCGACTCCCCGTAGATGAAGAGGGGGTTGTACGCCTTCGCCGGCGCCTCGGCGACGGCCACCGCGGCGGCGTGCGCGAAGCGGTTGGAGGCGCCGATGACGAAGGTGTCGAAGAGGTACTTAGGGTTCAGCCGTGCGGTCGGCTCCAGCGGGCCCGAGGTGGAGCCGCCGGAAGGAGCCGACGGCGGCGGGCCCGGGCGGCCCGGGGAGGAGCGCGCGGCGGGCTGGTCGTACTGCTGCTGGTCGTAGCCCTGGGGCTCGTACTTCTGCTGCTCGTAGCCCTGGGACTCGTACTTCTGCTGGTCGTACTTCTGCTGGTCGTAGCCGCCCTGGTCGTAGCCGCCCGGCTCGGACTGCTGGAGGTAGCCCGGCTGGGGAGAGGCGTACGGGTCCCGCTCGGGGAAGCCGCCGAGGCGCTGCTGCTGCCAGCCGTAGTCGTCCTGCCCGCCGCGGGGCCAGGAGCCGGGCTCCTGGCGGGGCTGCTGGTACTCGGGGTAGGCGGGGCGGGCGGTGGGGAGCTGGTCGTCGCCCGGACCGCCGCCGGGGCGCTGGCCGCCGTACGGCTCGTAGCCCTCGCGCGGGGAGGAGGCGGGCGGGGCCGGCGGCGCGGGCTCGCCCGCGGAGTCGTCCACGGTGATCGCGATCCGGATGGGGCGGCCGCACTCACGGCTGAGGGCGTCGCTGATGAGCGGGGCGAGGCGGCCCTCGAGGACGCGCTTGCCCCATTCGTTGGGGACGGCGAGCAGCGCGGTGTCGGCGACGAGGGCCAGGGGCTGGCACCGTTCCACCCACTGCTTGTCCTTGGGCTCGATGCCCTGCTGGCCCTCCCCGAGCAGCTTCTCGAGCACGCGTGGCCACACTGCGGCAAGATCGGCAGGTACGTCAGCCACAGAGCACGCTCTCTCACAGGTCCCGGTCCCACGAATGTGTGGTTCTTTGGGACGGTCGGGACGAAAAATCCGGGATCAGACAACGGTAGTCAGGCCGGTGGCTAGGGTTCAAGTCGTTGTCCACAGCCTGTGCACAGTGTGGGGCAGGGCCCGCTCGGTTTGACCGGATGGCGTAGCCGCGCGTACCGTAACGAGGTCGAGTTGTCGATGGCTGCTGCCGCCTGCCTACCGATGGGCGAAGATCACTACTTGTGATCGTTTAGCGGTGTCCACTCGGGCGAACACGCGAGTTCCTCGTGGGCGCACGGTGACAGCCAGGCGATGTACCGCCACAACGATTCATTCTCTGGAGCCCCCGAGTGAGCAAGCGCACCTTCCAGCCGAACAACCGCCGTCGTGCCAAGACCCACGGCTTCCGCCTGCGGATGCGTACCCGTGCCGGTCGCGCGATCCTCGCGAACCGTCGCAGCAAGGGCCGCACCGCCCTTTCCGCGTAACAACGCGCAGGTCGTGACGTCGTGCTGTCTCCCGAAAATCGGCTGAGGCGGCGCGAGGACTTCGCGAGCGCGGTGCGCCGAGGGCGCCGGGCCGGTCGCCCGCTCCTCGTCGTCCACCTACGTACAAGCGGTGCAACGGACCCGCACGCGCCGGGGGATATGGATCCCCCGCCGCGTGCGGGTTTCGTCGTCAGCAAGGCCGTGGGCATCGCCGTCGTCCGCAACCGGGTCAAGCGCCGACTGCGCCATCTCGTCCGCGACCGGCTGGCTCAGCTGCCCCCCGGTAGCCTGGTGGTGGTGCGGGCTCTGCCCGGTGCCGCTGATGCCGGCGTCGACGAGCTGGCCCGCGACCTGGACGCCGCCTTGGCGCGGCTGCTGGGAGGCGTGGCTCGATGAAGTACCCGCTGCTCGCTTTGATCAAGCTGTACCAGTGGACGATCAGTCCGCTGCTCGGGCCGGTGTGCCGCTATTACCCGTCGTGCTCGCACTACGGGTTCACGGCCATCGACCGGCATGGTGCGGTGAAGGGGACGGCTCTGACCGCCTGGCGGATCCTGCGGTGCAATCCGTGGTCCCCGGGTGGTGTGGATCATGTCCCACCCCGGAAACGCCCGCGTTGGCACGAGCAGCTGCGCAGTGCGTTGCGTAGATCTCGCAATGCTCAAGGAGCCTGATTAGTGGACACGATTGCCAGTCTGTTCAGCTTTATCACCACACCCGTGTCGTGGATCATCGTCCAGTTCCACAAGGTCTACGGCGCGATCTTCGGTGCGGACAGTGGGTGGGCCTGGGGCCTGTCCATCGTGTCCCTGGTGGTCCTGATCCGTATCTGTCTGATCCCGCTCTTCGTGAAGCAGATCAAGGCGACGCGCGGCATGCAGGCGCTCCAGCCGAAGATGAAGGCGATCCAGGAGCGCTACAAGAACGACAAGCAGCGTCAGTCCGAAGAGATGATGAAGCTGTACAAGGAGACGGGCACCAACCCGCTCTCCTCGTGCCTTCCCATCCTGGCGCAGTCCCCGTTCTTCTTCGCGCTCTACCACGTGCTCTCGTCCATCGCGAGCGGCAAGACCATCGGCGTCATCAACCAGTCGCTGCTGGAGAGTGCCCGCCAGGCGCACATCTTCGGCGCCCCGCTGGCCGCCAAGTTCATGAACAGCTCCGAAGAGGTGGCGAAGCTCGGGGCCTCGATCACCGATGTGCGGATCGTGACCGCCGTCATGATCGTCATGATGTCGCTGTCGCAGTTCTACACGCAGCGCCAGCTGATGCAGAAGAACGTCGACCTCTCGGTCAAGACGCCCTTCATGCAGCAGCAGAAGATGCTCATGTACATCTTCCCGCTGATCTTCGCGTTCATGGGCATCAACTTCCCCGTCGGTGTCCTCGTCTACTGGCTGACCACCAACGTGTGGACCATGGGCCAGCAGATGTACGTGATCAACCAGAACCCGACGCCGGGCAGCAAGGCGCAGGACCAGTACCTCACGCGCCTGCTGAAGCACGTCAGCACCCACGGCGACGTCAAGGGCCGGAGCAAGAAGAAGATCGTCGCGGCGATCGTGGCCAAGGGCCCGGACCGCAACGACAACGAGCGGAAGTTCATCACCGCGCTGACGAAGCAGGGCATGGCCGCGCAGGCGGACGGCTCCGTGATCAAGAGTTCTGAGGCCACGGCCGACTCGGACGCGGCGAGCGGTGGTGTCGCCACGAAGCGGCAGCAGCCGAAGCGGCAGACGAAGTCCAAGCGTCAGACGCCCCCCAGCAAGCCCTCCAAGAAGTAAGTAAGGAGTCCCTCCCGTGACGGAAGGCACCACCACCGCCGCCGCTGAGAGTGGCGACACCCTGACCCGCCTCGAGCAGGAGGGTGAGATCGCGGCCGACTACCTTGAGGGTCTGCTGGACATCGCCGACCTGGACGGCGACATCGACATGGACGTCGAGGCCGACCGCGCCGCGGTGTCGATCGTCAGCGACTCCTCCAGCCGCGACCTGATGAAGCTCGTGGGCCGTGACGGGGAGGTCCTGGAGGCCCTCCAGGAGCTGACCCGCCTCGCCGTGCACCGGGAGACCGGGGACCGCAGCCGGCTGATGCTGGACATCGCCGGTTTCCGGGCGAAGAAGCGCGAGGAGCTCGCGGCGCTGGGCGCCAAGGCCGCGGCGGACGTGAAGGCCTCGGGTGAGGCGCTGAAGCTGGCCCCGATGACGCCGTTCGAGCGCAAGGTCGTCCACGACGCCGTGGCGGCCGCCGGCCTGAAGAGCGAGTCCGAGGGCGAGGAGCCGCAGCGCTTCGTCGTTGTGCTCCCGGCCTGACGGGAAAGTTGTGTGTCGGCCCCGCCTGTGTCGCAGGCGGGGCCGAAGTTTGTAAGCCTGGCAGTTGAACGACACGGTTGAACGACACGGTTTTGGCGTGAGCGGTTCTGTACGGAAGGACGGTCCCCGTGACGGAGGCAGCGGAGCTTCCCCCGGCGCCTGAAGAGGCGCCCCCGGCGCCCGACGAGGCGCGCGCGGTGTTCGGTGAGTTTTTCCCGGAAGCTGTGCGGTATGCGGAGCTGCTGGCGGACGCGGGGGTCAAGCGGGGCCTGATCGGGCCGCGCGAGGTGCCCCGTCTGTGGGAGCGGCACCTGCTGAACTGTGCGGTGCTGTCCGAGGTGGTCCCGGAGGGGGTCACCGTGTGCGACGTGGGTTCGGGTGCCGGCCTGCCAGGCATCCCGCTCGCTCTGGTGCGGCGGGATCTGAAGATCACCCTGCTGGAACCCTTGCTGCGTCGGACGAACTTCCTCCAGGAAGCCGTGGAGCTGCTCGGGCTGGACCATGTGACCGTGGTGCGCGGCCGGGCCGAGGAAGTGCTCGGCAAGCTCCAGCCGGTGCACGTGGTGACGGCCCGCGCGGTGGCCCCGCTGGACCGGCTCGCGGGCTGGGGCGTGCCGCTGCTGCGTCCCTACGGGGAGATGCTGGCCCTGAAGGGCGACACCGCCGAGGAGGAGCTGGTCTCGGCGAAGGTCGCGCTGACCAAGCTGGGTGTGGTGAAGACCTCAGTGCTCCATGTGGGAGAGGGCGTCGTCGACCCGATGTCCACGGTGGTGCGGGTGGAGGTGGGCGAAAGCCCCGGCGGAGTGAGGTTCGCGGCTAAGCGGGCCAAGGCCGCACGCGTGGGGCGGACCCGCAGGCGCCGCTGACCCTGGCGGAGGGCGGTCCGATATGGGGCGTGTTGCGCCCTATCGGTATGGATTTCGGAGTGTCGTAGCGGGCTGAAGACGCCGTCCGGGCATCGTGTTTCACGTGAAACATCGCTCTCTGCTGCACGGGATCATCAACCGCGGCCGTGCCGCTGCGGCCCCTCGTCCGCGCAAGGACGAGGGGGTGACGGAGTTGTCCACAACGGTGGATTCATCCACAGGAGTGCGGGCCCCGCTGGTTCGCGAGCCGGGTGGCATGGCAGTCTCTGTTCATCGCGAGCCCGCTGCCGAGGAGAGTGACACCGTGCGGTCCGACGCCAACCTCGCGGGGCCGATGGCCGATCCGGTCCCCGGTCCCCGCTCTGAATCGCCCGGCGACGATGTTTCACGTGAAACATCGTCCCCACCCCTCGTGGACAACGACGACAACGAGGACACCCCCATCGCCCGCGCCGCCCAGCAGGCGATCGAGGCGATGGGCCGCACCGGTACGCCTCTGCCGCGGCCGGCGCAGACCCGGATCGTGGTCGTCGCCAACCAGAAGGGCGGGGTCGGCAAGACCACGACGACCGTGAACCTGGCGGCCTCGCTGGCCCTGCACGGTGCGCGGGTCCTGGTCATCGACCTCGACCCGCAGGGCAACGCCTCCACGGCGCTGGGGATCGACCACCACGCGGACGTCCCCTCCATCTACGACGTGCTCGTGGACAGCCGCCCGCTGCTGGAAGTCGTCCAGCCGGTGGTGGACGTGGAAGGGCTCTTCTGCGCCCCGGCCACGATCGACCTCGCGGGAGCGGAGATCGAGCTGGTGTCGCTGGTGGCCCGTGAGAGCCGGCTCCAGCGGGCGATCCAGGCCTACGAGCAGCCCCTCGACTACATCCTCATCGACTGCCCGCCCTCCCTGGGCCTACTGACGGTGAACGCCCTGGTGGCCGGGGCGGAAGTGCTGATCCCCATCCAGTGCGAGTACTACGCGCTGGAGGGGCTGGGACAGCTGCTGCGCAATGTCGACCTGGTACGGGCCCACCTGAATCCGACGCTGCACGTGTCGACGATCCTGCTGACGATGTACGACGGCAGGACGCGGCTGGCCTCGCAGGTGGCGGAGGAGGTGCGCACCCACTTCGGCAACGAGGTGCTGCGTACGAGCATCCCGCGGTCGGTGCGCATCTCGGAGGCCCCGAGCTACGGGCAGACGGTTCTTACGTACGACCCGGGTTCCAGTGGCGCCCTTTCCTACCTGGAGGCAGCGCGCGAGATCGCGCTGCGGGGTGCCGGAATCCATTACGACGCCCAGCACGCCCATCCGGGCGCGGGCATGAACAGCACGCAGAGCGTGGCGGAGGGGATCCAGTGAGCGAGCGACGTAGGGGTCTGGGGCGGGGGCTCGGCGCGCTGATCCCGGCCGCTCCCCAGGAGAAGACACCGGTCATGGGTACCGGTTCGGCGTCCCCGTCAGCGCTGCCGGTGCTGCCGTCGGAGCGGGGGATCGCCGCGGCGAAGCTCGCTTCACTCGTACAGGCGGATGTTTCCCGTGAAACGTTGCCGCCCGTTGCGACGGCGGCTCCGCAGGCGGTGGCCGAGGAGGTGGCCGGGGCGACCTTCGCGGAGCTTCCGCTGGATGCGATCGCGCCGAACCCGCGTCAGCCACGCAATATGGAGCACCTCGACGAGGACGCGCTCGCGGAGCTGGTGACCTCGATCCGGACGGTGGGCCTGCTGCAGCCCGTGGTGGTCCGGGAGACCGGGCCCGGGCGCTATGAGCTGATCATGGGCGAGCGGCGCTTCCGGGCCTGCGGCCAGGCGGGGCTGGAGCGCATCCCCGCGATCATCCGGGCCACGGAGGACGACAAGCTCCTGTTGGACGCCCTGCTGGAGAACCTGCACCGGGTGCAGCTGAACCCGCTGGAGGAGGCGGCCGCCTACGGCCAGCTCCTCGGGGACTTCAAGTGCACCCATGACCAGCTGGCGGACCGGATCGGACGATCACGTTCGCAGGTCACGAACACCCTGCGGCTGCTCAGGCTCTCGCCCGAGGTGCAGAGCAAGGTGGCCGCAGGAGTGCTGTCGGCGGGACATGCACGGGCGCTGGTATCGGTGGAGAACGCCGAGGAGCAGGTGCGTCTGGCCCAGCGGATCGTGGCCGAGGGCCTGTCGGTGCGGTCGGTCGAGGAGATCGTGCAGCTCATGGGTACGGAGCCGTCGAGCACCGTGAAGCCCAAGGGCCCGCGAGCCGGGACGCGGGTGTCTCCGGCGCTCAGCGAGCTGGCGACCCGTCTGTCGGACCGGTTTGAGACGCGGGTGAAGGTGGATCTGGGCCAGAAGAAGGGCAAGATCACCGTCGAGTTCGCCTCGATGGAGGATCTGGAGCGGATCCTGGGGACCCTGGCGCCGGGCGAAGGCCGGGTCCTCGACCAGGGCCTCTCCGGGGAGTAGCACCCGACTGCCTCCTCACTGCCCCCTGCTTCTTACTGCCCCCTGCTTCTTCGAGATGTCCACACTCGAAGAAGCAGGGGGCAGTGCTTACGATGGCGTCATGGGTCGTCGGCTGGTACCGCTCACGCTGGACAACCTCCAGGATCTGCCCAGGCGTTGCCGGAGCTGCGTGTTCTGGGAGCTGGATCCCGTCACCGGCGACGCCGCCGTGAAGGCGGGCACCCCGGAGCTGGAGAAGGAGGCCTGGATCTCCGCCGTCCTGCTGGACTGGGGCTCCTGCGGCCGGGTGGTCTACGTGGACGACGTCCCGGTGGGGTTCGTCCTGTACGCGCCGCCCGCCTATGTGCCGAGGGCCGCTTCCTTCCCGACGAGCCCGGTGTCCCCGGACGCGGTGCAGCTGATCACGGGCTGGATCATGCCGGGGTATCAGGGGCAGGGCCTGGGACGGGTGATGGTCCAGACGGTCGCGAAGGACCTGCTGCGGCGTGGCTTCAAGGCGATCGAGGCCTTCGGCGAAGCGCGGTGGGAGCGGCCCGCGTGCCTGCTGCCGGCCGACCATCTGTTGTCGGTGGGCTTCAAGACCGTACGGCCCCATCCGGCCCATCCCCGGCTGAGGCTGGAGCTGCGCACGACGCTGTCGTGGAAGGAAGACGTGGAGCTGGCCCTGGACCGGCTGTTGGGCGGGGCGAGAGCCCGGAAGGAACCGGCGCTGCGCCCCCTGTGAACGCGCGGCGTGGGGACATGCGAACGGGGCCGCCCTTGGGGGCGGCCCCGTTTCACGTGAAACATGGATCCGTCAGGCCTGGATGAAGCCCTCGAGGTCACGGAGGATGGCGGCCTTGGGCTTGGCACCGACGATGGTCTTGGCGACCTCGCCGCCCTGGTAGACGTTGAGCGTCGGGATGGACATGACGCCGTACTTGGCCGCCGTGGCCGGGTTCTCGTCGATGTTGAGCTTGACGACCTCGATCTGCTCGCCGTGCTCGGCGGCGATGGCCTCCAGCGAAGGGGCGATCTGCCGGCACGGGCCGCACCACGCGGCCCAGAAGTCCACCAGCACGGGCTTGGCGCTGCGCAGGACGACTTCGTCGAAGTCCGCGTCGGTCACGTTCTTGAGGGTGCCGGCCACAGCGGCCTCCTTCTCTTCTACGGGGTGTGGAGTGTGGGGATGGAGCTGGGTCAGACGGTGACGGCCGCCGGCTCGGCGTCCGAGAGGGCAGCGAGGAATCGCTCCGCGTCCAGGGCGGCGGAGCAGCCGGTGCCCGCAGCGGTGATCGCCTGACGGTACGTGTGGTCCACGACGTCGCCGGCGCCGAAGACACCGGTGAGGTTGGTACGCGTCGAGGGGGCGTCGACCTTGAGGTAGCCCTCCTCGTCCAGCTCGAGCTGCCCGGTGAACAGCTCCGTGCGCGGGTCGTGTCCGACGGCGATGAAGAGGCCGGTCACGGGCAGCTCGGAGGTCTCCCCGGTCTTGGTGTTGCGCAGGGTGAGGCCGGAGAGCTTCTGCTCGCCGTGGATCTCGGCGACCTCGCTGTCCCAGGCGAACTTGATCTTCGGGTCGGCGAAGGCGCGGTCCTGCATGGTCTTGGAGGCGCGCAGGCTGTCACGGCGGTGGACGATCGTGACCGACTTGGCGAACCGGGAGAGGAAGGTGGCCTCCTCCATCGCGGTGTCACCACCGCCGACGACGGCGATGTCCTGGTCCTTGAAGAAGAACCCGTCGCAGGTGGCGCACCAGGAGACACCGCGTCCGGAGAGCGCGTCCTCGTTGGGGAGGCCGAGCTTGCGGTGCTGGGAGCCGGTCGTGACGATGACGGCCTTGGCGCGGTGGACCGTGCCGGCCGTGTCCGTGACCGTCTTGATGTCACCGGTGAGGTCCACGGCGACGACGTCGTCCGGGACGAGCTCGGCACCGAAGCGCTCGGCCTGGTCGCGCATGTTGTCCATGAGGTCCGGGCCCATGATGCCGTCACGGAAGCCGGGGAAGTTCTCGACCTCGGTGGTGTTCATCAGCGCGCCGCCGGCGGTGACGGCACCCTCGAAGACCAGGGGGTTGAGCGAAGCGCGGGCGGTGTACAGGGCGGCCGTGTAACCGGCCGGCCCGGAGCCGATGATGATCACGTTTCGTACGTCGCTCACGGGTTCTTTCCTCGTCTCTGCGGACTTCGTGGTGCCTACCGGGGGCCGGTGCGGACTCTCACCCCACCCAACGGATCCTACGGCGCGCGCATTCCCCGCTTGTCCCCCTCCGGTTCCCAACGCGCGGGGCACCACCCCCCGTACCCGTCAGCTACGGGGATATGTGCTGGTCAGCAGGGGCTGGCCGGGGGTCTGCGCGGGATCGTCCGCGCAGTCGGCGGCCACGAGATAGGCATCGACCCGGGCGGGGTCCCCCGAGTGGGGCAGCACGACGAGGTAGGCGGGCTCGCCCTGGTAGCTGCCGCGTTCGGCGGCGACCGGGGGTTCGGTGCGCCCGGTCGCCCGCTGGACGCACTGCGGGACCGGTGCCGGCTCCGGCGAGGCCAGCCGGTCGGCGGGGGCCATACCGGGCGGGGTGTTCTCCAGCCCCATGGTCTTGTTGGTCTCACCCGGCGCGGTCCGGGGGGAGTTCCCCGCGGCCTCGCCGGCGAGGAGCTGCCGGACGCTCTGACCGAGTCCCTGGGCCGTGTACTCGCCGGGGGTGGCGGAGCCGGCGGAGGTCCTCGCCGTGTCGTTGCGCGTGGCGGTGTCGTGCGAGGCGCTGCCGCCCAGTCCGTTGAACAGCAGGACGCCGAGCGCGCAGGCGGCCGCTCCGGCCAGGCCGGTGAGGACGGCGATACGTCGCCGAGCCCGTCGACGGCCGGGGCCCGATGGGCCGGACGGGTGACCGGTGGGCCGGTGGGCCTCGGCTCGGGCGGAGCGGCCGGCGCCGGCCGGGGACGTTTCACGTGGAACATCGCTGTCGGCGAGCGGTTCGGCGGCGGGGGCGGCTTCGGCCCGGGAGGCCGTGGAGTCGAGGAGTGCCTCGGCGGCGAGGGCGGCGTCGATCCGGCCCGCGATGGCGGAGGGCATGCGCGGCGGCCCGGGAAGGGTGCCGAGGAGGGAGCGGATCTCCTCCAAGGAGGCCTGGACGTCCGCGCACAGGGCACAGCCGTCGAGATGGCCGCGCACCTCGGCGGTGCGGGACGGGGAGAGCAGGCCTTCGGTCAGGTCGGAGATCTCGGAGACCTCCGGGTGCCAGGTCGTGCCTGCAGTGCCGGTCGTGCCGGTTGTGGGGCTCACGGTCGTCCACCTCCGCCCTTCACAGCGTCTGGATCCGGTTCTGGATGCCTGGGATCTGCCGCAGGTGGGACGGATGTCCCCGGCGTCCGGTTCCTTCCCCGCTCCGAAGCGCTGTTATCCCCGGCATTCGAGCGCAGATGAGTGAGCAGCGGGAGGAGCTTGGCCCGGCCGCGCGCGCACCGGCTCTTCACGGTGCCGGTGGGGACGTCGAGGATGCGGGCGGCGTCGGCGACGGGGTATCCCTGCATGTCGACGAGGACGAGGGCGGCCCGCTGCTCGGCGGGGAGGGTGCTGAGGGCGGCCAGGAGCTGGCGGTGGAGGTCCTGGCGCTCCGCGGGGGCCTCGGCCGACTCGTGGGGCTCCAGGAGCCGCTCCAGGCGGTCCGTGTCGTCGAGGGGGGAGGTCCGGCGGGAGGCGGCCTTGCGGGCGCGGTCGAGGCAGGCGTTGACGGTGATGCGGTGCAGCCAGGTCGTCACGGCGGAGTCGCCGCGGAAGGTGTGGGCGGCCCGGTAGGCGGAGACCAGGGCGTCCTGCACGGCGTCGGCGGCCTCCTCGCGGTCGCCGAGGGTGCGCAGCGCGACGGCCCACAGCCGGTCGCGGTGGCGGCGTACCAGCTCCCCGAAGGCGTCGGGATCGCCGGCGACGTGCAGGGCCAGGAGGTCCTGGTCGCTGCGCTCGCCGGTCGCGGCTTCGTCCACCGCTGAGCCCCCTCCCCTGCCGCGCGTCAGCCCTTGAACTGCACGTCCGTGATGCCCTGCTTGTAGCCGGCGCCGCTGAAGTTGTCGTAGGGGGCGTACGGCATGGCCGTGATCCACACCAGCAGGTAGCGCGCCTTGACCGGCTTCTCCGCGGTGACCTTGACGCTGCTGTCCTTGGTGGTCGTGGCCGCGATCTTCTTCATCTGGCCGATGCTGCCCTTGGGGCGGTCGGCCGCGTACAACGTCAGGGTGGTGTGGTCTCCCGGGTACCTCAGCGCTATCGAGGCCTCGCTGACCTCCTGCTCGGAGCCGAGGTCGTAGACGATCCCGACGCCCGGCTTGATCACGACCTGGGGGCCGTCGGAGAAGCTCTTGGTCCGCCAGTAGCTGGAGGGGTCCCCGTCGTACGTCTTGCCGACGTCGCCGGCGTTCTGGGGGGTGCCGTCCGGCGCGTACTCCTGGGCGCCCTTGATGGAGAGCGGGACGGGCTCCTTCTTCGGCGCCGTGTCGTTGGGGCCCTGCTGCTGGGTCTGGGTGCTCTCGCCGTCGTTCGAGTTGCTGCGTTCCAGGAGGGTGTCGGCGAGCTGCCAGCTGCCGAGGCCCAGGGCGACGATCAGCAGGGCGGCGACGCCCCACTTCAGGGCGCGGCCGGTGCGGCTCTGCAAAGGCGGCGGCGGGATGGAGGGGACCGCCTGCGTGGTGGGCTGGCCGACCGGCGCGGGCCGGCCGTAGGTGCCCTGCTGGTAGGTGGTCTGCTGGTACTCCGGGGGCGCGGTGAACGCGGGCTCCGGCGGCCGGATGCGGGGCATCGCGGCGACGGCCTTGGCGAGCTCCTCCGGGCTGGTGCAGGCGGGCTCCTGGCGGGACGCGGTGGCCCCGTCGTTGGCGAGGGCGCGCATGGCGAGCTCGCCGAGGCCCCGGTGGACGCCGGCGCGGACCTGGTCGGGGGCGAGCAGCCCGACGCCCTTGGGCAGGCCGCGCAGACCGTAGGCGTCGTTCTCGTAGGGCCAGCGCTGGGTGAGGGCGGCGTACAGCAGGGCGCCGATGGCCTCGGTGTCGGCGCGCTGCGGGGTGTCGCTGGTGATGCCGCGCAGGGCGGCGTTCACGGCGAGGCCGCGGATGCGGTACTGGCCCGTGGAGGTCCGCAGTATCGCGCTGGGCGTCAGGCGCAGGTGCGCCAGCCCCTCGCGGTGGGCGGCGGCCATGGCCTGGGAGACCTGGCTGACCAGCTGGTAGGCCTCGTGGGGTTCGAGGGTGCCGGCGGCGAGGACGGAAGTCAGTTCGGTGGCGTCGGGCAGCCACTCGTGGACGACGTAGACGAGGTCGTTCTCCTCGACGGCGTCGAGGACCTGGACGAACCGGGGGTCGCCGAGCAGGGCGGAGGAGCGGGCGGCGGCCAGGACGGTACGGGCCCTGGGGTGATCGGCGGGCAGCAGGTGGACGCCCACCGCGCGGCGCAGCTTCTCGTCCATCGCCCGCCAGCTGCTGAAGCCGTCCAAACGGGTGACGCACTCCTCCAGGCGGTAGCGCCGTGCGAGCTTGTGGCCGCTGTGGAGTTCGGGCGCGGCCGTGGGGGCCGCGCTCCTGCGTTCGCCGTCCTTCTCGGGCATGGGACCGTCCGAGGCTCGTCCGTTCTGGGTGTCCGCCCCGTCGGCCGTGGCCATCACCGCATCTGCGGCCAGCGGCTGGTCGCCGCTGTTGTCGGCCACGTCGACGGCAGCCGTGCTACGTTCCGCCACCGTCGTCCCTGCCTCCCCATCCGTTACGCGCTGTCGGCCAGTCTGCGAAGCCATGCCAATTGTGCCCACAGTCCGGTGCTATGCACGACACACGAAGGGGGGTGACGGTTGTGCGCATCAGCGCCCCAGACGTCCGCGGACCATTCCGACCATGGAATTGAGCTCCTCGATCCGCATCCGCTTGGCGGCGAGGAGGAACACGGCGCCGAGGACGATGGCACCCGCGACCAGAGCGGCGAGGGAACCGAGTGCTCCGTTCCCCAGCCACCGCGTCACGCCGTAGGCAGCGGCACCGCCCACGGCGGCAGCCGGGACGCAGGCGCCGATCAGGCGGGTGTAGGTGCGCATCACGTGCGCGCCGTCGAGGTCCCCGCCGAGGCGGGCCTTCAGGCGGCGCCAGGCCACGCCGACGCCCACGGCGTAGCCGAGGCCGTAGGCGGCGGCCATGCCGACGACGGCCCAGCGCGCCGGAAGGACGAAGAAGGCCAGGGCGGACACGCCGGCGTTGACGGCGGCCACGATGACGGTGTTGTAGAAGGGGGTGCGGGTGTCCTCGTAGGCGTAGAAGCCGCGCAGGACCACGTACTGGACGGAGTACGGGATCAGGCCGAGGCCGAAGGCCATCAGGATGAAGCCGATGTTGGTGGCGTCGTCGGCGCCGGTGCTGGCGTAGAGCAGCGTCGACATCGGTACGCCCAGCGCGAGGAAGGCGAAGGCGCAGGGGACGATCGCCACGGCCGAGGTGCGCAGGCCGTAGGAGATGTCATCGCGGACGGCGGCGGCGTCCCCGTCGTGGGCGGAGCGGGAAATACGGGGCAGGACGGCCGTCATGACGGAGACGGTGATGATGGCCTGCGGCATCTGCCAGAGCAGCAGGGCGTAGTTGTAGCCGGTGATGCCGGTACCGCCGTGGCCCTGCTTGTCGGCGATCTCGCCGGCCCAGGTGGCGAGCTGGGTCACGACGACGAGGCCGAGCTGGTTGGCGAGGACGAAGAAGAAGGTCCACTTGGCCAGTCCGGCGGCCTTGCCCAGGCCGTGGCCCTTCCAGTCGAAGCGCAGGCGCATCTTGAAGCCCGCGTCGCGCAGGTAGGGCAGCATCGCCAGGGACTGGACGACGAGGCCGAGCAGGGTGCCGATGCCCAGCAGGCGGACGCCCTCGGGGGTGATGGTCGACTCGGAGACACCGGTGAGGGTGAAGCCGCCGAACGCCCAGATGAAGGCGGCGAAGGTGGTGATGACGACGATGTTGTTGAGGACGGGGGTCCACATCATCGCCCCGAACCGGCCGCGGGCGTTGAGGATCTGACCGAGGACCACGTGCACGCCCATGAAGAACATGGTGGGCAGGCAGTAGTGGGCGAAGGCGACCGCGACCTCGAGCCGCTGCGGATCGCCGGCGATCTTCTGGGACATCATCCCGATGAACAGCGGGGCCGCGAGGACGCAGATGGTGGTGACGGCGCCGAGCAGGACCACCACGAGGGTGAGGAGGCGGTTCGCGTAGGCCTCGCCGCCGTCGTCGTCGTTCTTCATGGCGCGCACGAGCTGCGGGATGAAGACCGCGTTGAGGGCGCCGCCGCCGACCAGGACGTAGATCATCGTCGGCAGGGTGTTGGCGACCTGGTAGGAGTCGTTGAGGGTGGTGACGCCGATGGCGCCCGCGATCACCAGGGTGCGGGCGAAGCCGGTGATGCGGGAGACGATCGTGCCGGCCGCCATCAGGGCGCTCGACTTCATCAGGCTGGCGGCCTTGCCCGCGGGCTTGGCCGGTGCCGGGGCGGCGACGGGGGCGTCTTCGGCAGGAGCGCCGGGAGCGGCCTGCTGGTCGCGGTAGAGGTGCGTGAAGGCGTCCGACGCGGGCTCCTCCTCCTCTGCGGCCCGGGTCACGAGCGAGTCCACCCCGACGAACTGCGTCGTCGCCGCGCGGTCGCCGTAGGGCAGGTGGCGGGAGGGGCCGTCCGGCTCGGGCGGCGGGGTCTGGGCCCACACGCGCGGGTCGGGACCGTGCGAGGACGACTGGGGGGCCGCGTAGAGCGGGCCGGGCTCCTGGTAGGTGCCCGGCGGCGGCGGGGGGTGGGAGGCCCGGTCGTAGAGGGCCTCGGCCACGGGGTCCTGGGCCGACAGGTCCTGCGACCGGTAGGGGTCGTAGTCGTAGGCGTCCTGGACGTACGGGTCGTGGTCCGGCGCGGGCGCGGGCGCCGGAACCTGTCCGGGCACCGGAGCGCCCGGGGCAGTGCCCTGGGAGGGCATCGGCCCACCAGTGCCCTGCGCGCGGTCACCGTCGTACGGCGCGTTCATCGCAACCCCACCTCATCGTCCCCAGGCCGACCGGCCACGGCATCGCTCAACGGTCCACTGTCTCACCCGTGCCGGAACCCTCGGTGCTTTGCGGTCCGGTGTCCGTGGTCCCGTCACTCGGCTGCGTGCTCTCCTCTGCGGCCGCGCGCGCGGCGACGCGCTTGCGGCTGGCGTACATCTTGATGCCCGCCAGGACGAGGAGGAGCACACCGCCGGCGATGACGAGCATGACGGTGGGGGTGATCTCGGTGGCCTCGACAGTGAACGTGCGTTCCTTGCCGTACGGCACGCCGTCCTTGGTGTACAGGCGCACCGTGACCTCGACCGGACCACTCGCGGTGGCGTTGGCGGTGAACTTTACCGTCTGGCTGTGCCCGCCCTGAACGGTGACTTCCTGCTCGCCTTCGCCGAACATCAGACGGGTCGGGTTGGCGGACTTCACGCGCAGCACGAGGTTGTGGACGTCCTGGACGAGGCCGTTCTGGACGCTCACCGGAATGGTCGCGCTGTGGCCGGACAGGGTGGCGTCTGACTTGGGGATGACCTTGACCTTGTCGGTCAGCCCGATCAGGTAGTCCTGGACCTGGTCCCGGTACCGGGCGGCCTCCTCGGGGCGGCCGCGCCAGGTGGTGGACATCTCCCGGTTCGTGGTGTTGCCGAAGGGGATCTCGACGCGGTCCGGTGCCGAGAGGATGACCTTGAAGTGGTCGAGGGTGTTCTGCGTGGTGCGGATCCCCTCGAACGCGGAGACCGGCAGTTCCTGCTTGCTCAGGGCCTCCGGGTACAGGCCCGCGCCGGGGACCTGGGTCGCGGCGCCGGGGTCGGGCTTTGCCGCGGCCGCCGCCTCCAGGTCGGAGGGCTGCGTCCAGCGGGCGGCCTGGAGCCCGCGCAGGGCGGTGGCCATCGTGTCGGCCTGGCTGGCCGACGGCCTGCGCTGGGGCGTGACCACGTAGCTGCGCGGCTCGTCGCTGTTGTGCAGGTTCAGGGCGAGGCTGTGGGCCAGGAACCGCTGCACGGCGAGCGTGGAGTTCCCGGCGGCGGTCATGTCGCCCTCGAAGGCGGTGGAGAGGTCGGCGTCGGCCACCACGGCGGTGGCACCGGCGCCGATCGGACGGGCAGCCGTCGGGCTGTAGCCGAGGGCGCCGGTCTCCTGGAGGCTGTCGCTGCGGGTCAGGACGTTGTGCGCACCGGCCGACGTGGCGACGTTGACGATCGAGGGGTCGATCGCGCCGTCCACCGGCCAGGAGAAGTCGGTGGACGGGGTGACGTGCAGCACCGTCTCGACGGCCTGCTTCGCCTTGTCGGTGGCGGGCCGCAGCTGGCCCAGGGTGCCCGAGACGTCCTTGCCGCGATGGGCCAGGGAGGCGATGTCCGGGTCGGCGAAGGGCAGTGCGACGACCTTCTTGCCCTGGACGGCGGTCTCCAGCGCGCTGAGCCACTGCTCGGCGACGGCCTTGTTCCTGCCCTGTACGGGCTTCCCGTCCGGGTCGGAGCTGCGGACCCGGTAGCCCTTGGTCATGGCGTCGACCGTGGTGAGCAGGTCGGGGTCGATGACCCAGGTGACGGGCAGGTCCTTGCCCAGCGCGACCATCCGCTCCAGGCGGCCGCCCGGGCGGAGCTCGTCGGCGAGGGATTCGTCGAGGAAGACGGGCGTCTGGAGTTCGTCCGAGCCGGTTTCCGCCGTGACGTGCGTGGTGGAGATCAGCGGCCACACGTAGGTGAGGGACGACCGCTTGGCGGCGGGGTCCGGCTGCCAGGGCAGGAAGGTCCGCTGGATGCCCAGGACCTGCTCGTTCGGGCGGCTCTCGGTCGACCCGGACAGGGAGACGCCGAGCTGGTAGACCCCGTCCGCCCCCAGCTCGAGCTTGTTGACCGGCACCTTGATCGTGAACTGCCGGCCGACCTTGGAGGTCAGTGAGTCGATCTTCACGGCGAAGGCCGAGTCGATCTCCCCCGGGTCCACGCCGGGCCGGAAGCCCTTGCGGTCCGCGACCTCGCCGATCGCCGACCGGTCTCCCAGCCGGGGCCCGACCCGCAGTCCGACGTGGGCGTTCCTGATCGTCTCCGAGCCGTTGTTGACCACGGTGCCGGAGATGGTGAGCGTGTCGCTCTTCACCGGAGCGTTCGGCGTCACCTCGGTCAGCTGGACGTCGACCGGTGCCTCGGCGGCCTGTGCGGCGGGGGCGGGGGCGTACACCAGGGCGGCCAGCACCGGCGTCCCGCCGAGCAGGACGACTGCCCGCCGCAGCCAGCGGCGCCGGGCAGGGACGGGGGCCGTCCCCTGGTTGTCTGCCGCCTCGGCCACGCGTTCGCCCGTCCCTCGAAGTGTCAGTGGTCGTCGGTTCTGCGTCCACGCATGGTAACGAGAGGCGCTGTGTGCGAGTGCCGCGCCTTGCTCCACATGATCGGTTCCGCTTCGTCGCCGCCGACGGCGGGGTGCCCGTGAAACGGGGGAGCCCGCGCCGGGCGGGCCACGTACCCTTTTCTGTTGTGCCGAACGCCAATGAAGACAACCCCAGTGCCCTGAGTCAGGTGCAGCGCCGCGCGGTCAGTGAACTGCTGCGGGTCGCTCCTGTCGCCGACGAGCTCGGCCGCCGGTTCCAGGAGGCGGGCTTCCGCCTCGCCCTGGTCGGCGGGTCCGTCCGCGACGCGCTGCTCGGGCGTCTCGGCAACGATCTCGACTTCACCACCGACGCGCGTCCCGAGGCCGTGCTGAAGATCATGCGGCCGTGGGCCGACTCTCTCTGGGACGTCGGCATCGCCTTCGGCACCGTCGGGGCGCAGCGCGACGGGTTCCAGATCGAGGTGACCACGTACCGCTCCGAGGCGTACGACCGCACCTCGCGCAAGCCCGAGGTCTCCTATGGCGACTCCATCGAGGAGGACCTGGTCCGACGGGACTTCACGGTCAACGCCATGGCCCTCGCGCTCCCGGAGCAGGAGTTCGTCGACCCGCACGGCGGGCTGGAGGACCTGGCCGCCGGCGTGCTGCGCACGCCCGGCACGCCGGAGGACTCTTTCTCGGACGATCCGCTGCGCATGCTGCGCGCCGCCCGGTTCGCCGCTCAGCTGGACTTCGAGGTCGCTCCCGAGGTCGTGTCGGCCATGAAGGCGATGTCCGACCGGATCGGGATCGTCTCGGCCGAGCGCGTCCAGGGCGAGCTGAACAAGCTGCTGCTCTCGGCGCACCCCCGCAAGGGGCTGGGGCTGCTCGTGGACACCGGTCTGGCCGACCGGGTGCTGCCCGAGCTGCCGGCCCTGCGCCTGGAGCGGGACGAGCACCACCGGCACAAGGACGTCTACGACCACTCGCTGATCGTTCTGGAGCAGGCGATCGACCTGGAGGAGGACGGCCCCGACCTGGTGCTCCGCCTCGCTGCCCTGCTGCACGACATCGGCAAGCCCCGCACGCGCCGCTTCGAGAGCGACGGCCGCGTCTCCTTCCACCACCACGAGGTGGTCGGGGCGAAGATGACCAAGAAGCGCATGACGGCGCTGAAGTACTCCAACGACATGGTCAAGGACGTGTCCCGGCTGGTGGAGCTGCACCTGCGCTTCCACGGGTACGGGGACGGGGAGTGGACCGACTCGGCGGTGCGCCGCTACGTCCGCGACGCGGGACCGCTGCTGGACCGGCTGCACAAGCTGACCCGGTCGGACTGCACCACGCGCAACAAGCGCAAGGCCAGCGCGCTCTCCCGTACCTATGACGGCCTGGAGGCGCGGATCGCGCAGCTCCAGGAGCAGGAGGAGCTGGATGCGATCCGTCCCGACCTCAACGGGAACGAGATCCAGCAGATCCTGGGGATCGGGCCGGGCCCGGCGGTGGGCAAGGCTTACGCCTTCCTGCTGGAGCTGAGGCTGGAGCACGGCCCGATGGGCCACGACGCGGCGGTGGCGGCCCTCAAGGAGTGGTGGGCCGACCAGGCCCCCCAGGCCTGACGCGGGGCCCACCGCACCGGTGTTTCACGTGAAACATCGATGCCCCCTGCAGGATGTGCTGCTTTCCGCCGGGCCGGGGTCCTAGAGGACGCGGTGTTTCACGAGGGCGATGTTTCACGTGAAACACCGCCCCGGCGCCGGCCCCGAAGGAAACCGGCCGTGGCCGCGTAGAGCAGGGCCACGCCGAGGAGCAGGGCGACGGACCGGCCGTCGGTGGGGAGCATGAGGGACGCCACCGCGGCCGCTCCGACGAAGGCGATGTTGAAGAGCACGTCGTAGACGGAGAAGACCCGCCCCCGGAACTCGTCCGCCACCCGTGACTGGAGGACCGTGTCCGTGGAGATCTTGGCCCCCTGGGTGGCGAGGCCGAGCACGAAGGCGGCGACGAGCATGGGCCCGGGCGCGAAGAACAGGCCGAGCGCGGGCACCAGCCCGGCCGCGCCCGCCGAGCAGGCGGTGATCCAGCCCAAGGGGCCGAGCCGGTGCACCAGCCACGGGGTGACGAGGGCGGCCGCGAAGAACCCGGCTCCGGACACCCCCACGGCGATCCCCAGCAGGGCCAGCCCGTCGGACTCGTTGTCGGACCAGGAGTAGCGGCAGAGCATCAGCAGCATCACGGTCAGGGCCCCGTAGCAGAACCGCATCAGGGTCATCGCGGTCAGCGCCCGTGCGGCCTCCCGCCGGCCGGCCAGGTGCCGCAGGCCTTCCGCCATGCCCCGCACGGTGAGGACGATCCCCTCGCCGACCGAAGGATGGGCCGGCCCCTCCCGGTGGTCGGGGCCGAGGAGCCCGACGGCCAGGCGCAGCGCGGCCAGGGCCGCGCACAGGTAGAGGGCGGCGCCGAGCAGCACGACGAGGGCGTTGGACCCCGAGGCCAGCAGACGGACCAGGAAGGCCAGGCCTCCCCCGGCGACGGCCGCGAGCGTTCCGGCGGTGGGCGAGAGGGCGTTGGCGGTGACCAGCTGGTCGGAGCGGACGACATGGGGCAGGGACGCGGCCAGCCCGGCCAGGACGAAGCGGTTGACGGCGGTCACGGACAGGGCCGAGGCGTAGAAGAGCCAGTCGGGGACCTGCACGACGATCAGCAGGCCGGTCACGCAGGCGAGGAAGGCCCGCAGCAGGTTGCCGTAGAGGAAGACCTGGCGCCGGCGCCACCGGTCCAGCAGCACCCCGGCGAAGGGGCCGATCGCCGAATAGGGCAGCAGCAGTACCGCCATGGCCGAGGCGATGGCCGCGGGCGAGGTCTGCTTCTCGGGGGAGAAGACCACGAAGGTGGCGAGCGCGACCTGGTAGACGCCGTCGGCGGCCTGGGAGAGCAGCCTCACGGCGAGCAGGTTGCGGAAGTCCCTCAGGCGCAGGAGTACGCGCAGATCACCTACGACAGGCATGAGGGCAAGGGTCACACACACCGAGGGTCCCCGGACACATTGTCCGGGGACCCTCGGTGGAAGAGCGGTCGAAGACCAGGTGTCCGCAGACCCCGGGGTGCGACTAGCGCTCGACCTCGCCCTTGATGAACTTCTCGACGTTGGCGTAGGCCTCGTCGTCGAAGTACTGGACCGGCGGGGACTTCATGAAGTAGCTGGACGCCGACAGGATCGGGCCGCCGATGCCGCGGTCCTTGGCGATCTTCGCGGCACGCAGCGCGTCGATGATGACACCGGCGGAGTTCGGGGAGTCCCACACCTCGAGCTTGTACTCGAGGTTCAGCGGGACGTCGCCGAAGGCGCGGCCCTCAAGGCGGACGTAGGCCCACTTGCGGTCGTCGAGCCACGCGACGTAGTCGGACGGGCCGATGTGGACGTTCTTCTCGCCGAGCTCACGGTCGGGGATCTGCGAGGTGACGGCCTGCGTCTTGGAGATCTTCTTCGACTCGAGACGGTCGCGCTCGAGCATGTTCTTGAAGTCCATGTTGCCGCCGACGTTGAGCTGCATGGTGCGCTCGAGCCGGACACCGCGGTCCTCGAACAGCTTCGCCATCACGCGGTGCGTGATGGTGGCGCCGACCTGGGACTTGATGTCGTCACCGACGATCGGGACACCGGCCTCGGTGAACTTGTCGGCCCACTCCTTGGTGCCGGCGATGAAGACCGGGAGGGCGTTGACGAAGGCGACCTTGGCGTCGATGGCGCACTGGGCGTAGAACTTCGCCGCCTCTTCGGAGCCGACCGGAAGGTAGCAGACGAGAACGTCGACCTGGCGGTCCTTGAGGACCTGGACCACGTCGACCGGAGCCTCGGCGGACTCCTCGATGGTCATGCGGTAGTACTTGCCCAGGCCGTCCAGGGTGTGGCCGCGCTGGACGGTCACGCCCGAGTTCGGGACGTCGCAGATCTTGATGGTGTTGTTCTCGCTGGCGCCGATGGCGTCCGAAAGGTCGAGGCCGACCTTCTTCGCGTCGACGTCGAACGCGGCGACGAACTCGACGTCACCCACGTGGTAGTCGCCGAACTGGACGTGCATCAGACCGGGGACCTTGGCCGCCGGGTCGGCGTCCTTGTAGTACTCGACGCCCTGCACCAGCGAGGCGGCGCAGTTGCCCACGCCGACGATGGCTACGCGAACCGAACCCATTCCGGTTGCTCCCTGTTTGTTCTCGGAACGAGGCCTGCGAGATACAGGCCTCACTTTGCAGTTTCGTCGGGCGGGCCGGACCGTCTCCGGTCCCGTCCCGCCCTCTCGCTCTCGATGAGCTCGTTCAGCCAGCGCACTTCACGCTCGACGGATTCCATTCCGTGCCGCTGCAGCTCGAGCGTGTAGTCGTCCAGGCGCTCCCGTGTACGGGCGAGCGAGGCGCGCATCTTCTCCAGGCGCTCCTCCAGCCGGCTTCGGCGGCCCTCCAGTACCCGCATCCGCACCTCTCGTTCGGTCTGACCGAAGAAGGCGAAGCGGGCGGCGAAGGACTCGTCCTCCCATGTGTCGGGGCCGGTGTGGGACAGGAGCTCTTCGAAGTGCTCCTTACCTGCTGCCGTCAACCGGTAGACGATCTTGGCGCGGCGCCCTGCGAGTGAAGCGGCGAGAGCGTCTTCCGGGGCGTTCCCCGGTTCTTCGATCAACCAGCCGTTTGAGACCAGAGTCTTGAGGCAGGGGTAGAGAGTCCCGTAGCTGAACGCCCTGAACACTCCCAGCGAGGTGTTGAGCCGCTTGCGGAGCTCGTAACCGTGCATGGGGGATTCACGGAGCAGGCCGAGGACGGCGAACTCGAGGATGCCTGAGCGCCTGCTCATCCGCCTACCCCTCTCTGCCCCGGAGTTTATGTCGGGCTGATGTATCGGCCCGATACATCCAGACGATAGATCGCGTTGCTCCAGGCGACAAGCGGTGGCGTAGTGACCGGCGTCACATCACCGATTCGTACGACGCAAGTTGCCTGATTTGGGGTGACCTTCGGCACTGGTTGGGTTTTGGCCGTGCGTAGTCTGTGCTGCAGGACAACCGGGGGGAACCGGAATCACCTGCCGCTTCCAGGCCACTCGCCTGCCCGAGGAGTAGTCGTTCGATGAGCGAGCACCGCCGTAAACCGCCGCAGTCCCAGGGTGGCGGCCGCGCCGCGTCCCGTCGGGCTGCACCGCAGCGCCCCGGCCGGGGCGCCGGTCCCGGCCGTGACCTCCCCGCCGCGCCGCCCGGCGGGCCCTACGCGGAGCACAGCAGCCGCGCCGACGCCCGCCGCGCCGCCCCGCGGGGTGCCGCCGGCCGCGGACGCGCAGGTGGGCAGGGCGGCGGGGGCGGGAAGGGAGGCAGCCGGCTCATCGACTACCCGCGTGCGGGCAGGGTGGGCTGGAAGCGCTTCGTACCGTCCTGGAAGCTGGTCGGCGGGAGCTTCCTCGGCTTCTTCGCGGTCATCTTCGCCGGGGCCGGCATCGGTATCGCCAGTGTGAACACGCCGGACGCCAACAAGGCGGCCAAGGCGCAGAACAACGTCTTCCAGTGGGCCGACGGCACCCAGATGGTCGCCACCGGCGGGAGCACGAACCGGCAGATCGTCCCGATCGACCAGATCCCCCTGTCCATGCGGAACGCCGTGATCGCGGCGGAGAACGAGTCGTTCGAAACGGACAAGGGCGTCGACCCGATGGGCATCGCGCGGGCCGTGGTGAACATGGCCACGGGCGGCTCGACGCAGGGTGGCTCCACGATCACCCAGCAGTACGTCAAGAACATGTACCTCGATTCCGAGCAGACGCTCAAGCGCAAGGTCACCGAGCTCTTCATCGCGATCAAGCTGGGGGTCAGCGAGGAGAAGGACGTCGTCCTCGCGGGCTACCTCAACACCGCCTACTACGGCCGGGACGCCTACGGCATCCAGGCCGCCGCCCGCGCCTACTTCGGCAAGGACGCCAAGGACCTCGACCCGTCCCAGAGCGCCTTCCTCGCCTCCATGCTCAAGGGCCCCAACCTCTACAACCCGGACGGCGGCATCGGCCCCGCGGCCACCCCGGAAGCCAACGAGAAGCGCGCCCGGCTCCGCTGGGCCTGGGTGCTCGACCGCGAGGTCGCGGTGGGCCGCATGACGCAGTCCGAGCGGGACAAGTACAAGGAGTTCCCCGCGCGGGTGGACTCCGAGCAGGCCCGCGGCATGTCCGGCCAGACCGGCTACCTCGTCGAGGTGGCCAAGCAGTACGTCATGAAGACCGCCGGCATCACCGCCGAGAAGATGGCGCTCGGCGGCTACACGATCACCACCACCTTCCAGAAGCCCAGGGTGGACGCCCTGGTCAAGGCGGTGGAGGACACCCGCAACGACTTCCTCGACGAGAAGAAGCGCCCGCAGTACGACACCTTCGTGCAGTTCGGGGCCGCCTCCGTGGACGTCAAGACCGGGGCGATCGTGGCCCTGTACGGCGGCCCCGGCTGGGACCACAAGTACTTCGCCAACAACGCCAACACCTCCGGCGTCCCCGTCGGCTCGACCTGGAAGCCGTACGTCCTCGCTGCCGCCATGCAGTACGGCACGCAGAACTCCAAGGGCGCGGGCATCTCGGTCGACAGCAAGTACAACGCCGACGACCTCACCGTGATCAACAACCGTGAGGGCAAGCCGCTGCTCGCCAACGACGGGACGCCGTTCCGGCAGAAGAACGAGAGCGAGTACCCCTACGGCTACGTGACGCTCAACGAGGCGATGGAGAAGTCCATCAACGTCCCGTTCGCCCAGCTCGTCTTCGACGTCGGCCACAGCAAGGTCCGCGAGGTCGCCAAGGCGACCGGGATCCTGGAGGAGTCGATGGACAAGAACAACAACGCCTCCTTCGCCCTCGGCACCTCGACGCCCAGCGCCATCCGCATGGCCGACTCCTACGCCACCTTCGCCGCCTCCGGCACCCACCGGGAGCCCTTCTCGGTGACGAAGGTCGTCAAGGACGGCAAGGACATTCCCGGCTTCGCGCCGCCCAGGGAATCCCGCGCCATGGACGACTCCATCGCGGACAACATCACCAAGGTGCTGCGCAACGTCGTCGAGAACGGCACCGGAACCAAGGCGAAGAAGCTGGGCCGCCCCGCCGCGGGCAAGACCGGCACCACCGACCTGAACAAGTCGGCCTGGTTCGTCGGGTACACCCCGGAGCTGTCCACCTCGGTCACCCTCTTCCGCAACGACCCGACCTCCAAGAACAAGGAGCTCATGTCCATGAACCACGTGGGCGGGGTCGACTCCATCCACGGTGGTGACATTCCGGCGGCCATCTGGACCGAGTACATGCGCGAGGCGCTCAAGGGCACCCCGGTCAAGGACTTCCCGGAGGCCGAGGACATCGGCGTCATCGCGGACGCGGCCGGCGCGCCCCAGCCGACCCCTTCGGCCGTCCCCTCGCCCTCCACCTCGGCGCCGTCGCCCTCGCCCAGCACCTCGCCGTCGGTCTCGCCGTCGCCGTCCGGCGACGGCAAGCCGACCTGCAAGCCCAGGCCCTGGAACCTGAACTGCGACCCCTCGGTCACCGGCGGTACGAACCGCGGAGCCGACGGCGGCACCACCTCCGGCGGGTTCCCCGATGGCGGTACCACCGGCGAGCCCTCCCGGTCCGCCACCACCCGTCCCGGCCGGCCGGGAGGCTCGACCAGCTGGGGAAGCATCATGGGCGCCTCCGGCTGACCCCGAACCGCCCGACCCGGGAGGGCCGTCGCACACCGTGCGGCGGCCCTCCCGCGCGTACGGCCCGGTACGGCAGGATGGGCGCCATGACCAAGGTGCACGAGGACCGGCCCGTACCACCCACCCGGCAGGACGAGGTCGCCGCCGCCGGCAGCGAGCTCATCGGGGGACCGGCCGGCCGTCGCGCCCGGCTGGGCGGCCACTGGCTGGGCCCCGTCCGCGTCGTGGTCCTCGTGGCCCTCGGCATGTTCGCGCTGGGCATGGCGCAGAAGCTGCCCTGCTACGACTGGGCCTGGTTCCGGGGAGCGGCCTCGCAGTACACCCACGCCTGCTACTCCGACATCCCGCACCTGTACTCCGCCCGCGGCTTCGCCGACGGCCTCGTGCCCTACCTCGACCGCTTCCCCGACATCGCCACCGACCCGAAGTACGGCGGCATGCAGTACCTCGAGTACCCGGTGCTCACCGGTGCCTTCATGCAGGTCGCCTCCTGGATGACGCCGACCGCCGGCTCCGTCCAGCACCGCGAGCAGATGTACTGGATGGTCAACGCGGGCATGCTGATGGTCTGCGCCGCGGTCATCGCCGTCTGCGTCGCACGCACCCACCGGCACCGGCCCTGGGACGCCCTGCTGCTCGCGCTGGCGCCCGCCTTCGCGCTCAACGCGACCATCAACTGGGACCTGCCGGCCGTCGCGCTCGCCGCCGTCGCGATGCTGATGTGGTCCCGCAGCCGCCCGCTGCTCGCCGGCGTCTTCATCGGCCTGGCGACCGCGGCCAAGCTCTATCCCGTCCTCCTGCTCGGAGTGCTGTTCGTGCTGTGCTGGCGGGCCGGGAAGTGGCGGGCGTTCGCTGCCGCCGCCCTCGGCGCGGCCGCCTCCTGGCTGCTGGTGAACGGCCCCGTCATGTACGTCGCCTGGGACGGCTGGAAGCGGTTCTACGAGTTCAGCCAGGAGCGGCCCATCGACTTCGGCTCCGTCTGGCTGCTGATCTCCCAGCGCACCGGCAACCCGCTCGAGGACGCCAACACCTACGCGACCGGGCTGACCCTGCTCCTGTGCCTCGGCATCGGCCTGCTCACCCTGACCGCGCCCAGGCGCCCGCGCTTCGCCCAGCTGGCCTTCCTGGTCGTCGCCGCCTTCATCCTGGCCAACAAGGTGTACTCGCCCCAGTACGTGCTGTGGCTCGTCCCGCTCGCCGCGCTGGCCCGGCCCCGCTGGCGGGACTTCCTGATCTGGCAGGCCGGCGAGATCGCGTACTACCTCGGGATCTGGTTCTACCTGGCCTACACGAGCAGCGGTGACAAGCACCAGGGGCTGCCCGTGGAGGGCTACCAGCTGGCCATCGCCGCCCACCTGCTGGCCACGCTGTACCTGTGCGCCGTCGTCGTACGGGACATCGTGCTGCCCGAGCGCGACGTCGTACGCCGCGACGGCTCGGACGACCCCTCCGGCGGCGTCCTGGACGGGGCCGAGGACGTGTTCACGCTGTCGGAACGGGCGAAGGCGCCGCATGACGCGGCGCCTTCGGAGGGACAGCGGGTCGCCTGGGGCGTGGAGCCCAGGGACTGACCGGGCGGGCGGCCCGGCCGGCGGGCGGATCAGGCGTCGAGGACCCGGTCGAACTGCGTCGTCGTGTGGCGCAGGTGCGCCACCAGCTCGTCGCCGACCCTCGGCTCGGTGGCGTCCGAGGGCACGAACAGGATCGACACCTGCATGTGCGGGGGCTCGGCGAACCAGCGCTGCTTGCCCGCCCAGACGAAGGGCGACAGGTTCCGGTTGACGGTGGCCAGACCGGCCCGCGCCACGCCCTTGGCGCGCGGCATCACCCCGTGCAGGGCCTTGGGGGCCTCCAGGCCCACCCCGTGCGACGTGCCGCCCGCGACCACGACCAGCCAGCCGTCGGAGGCGGCCTTCTGCTGCCGGTAGCCGAACCGGTCCCCCTTGACCACCCGGGTGACGTCCAGGACCGAGCCCCGGTACTGGGTCGCGTCGTGGTCGCCCAGCCACAGCCGCGTGCCGATGCGGGCCCGGAAGCGGGTCTGCGGGAACTGCTGCTGGAGCCGCGCCAGTTCCTCGGCCCGCAGGTGGCTGACGAACATGGTGTGCAGCGGCAGCCGGGCCGCGCGCAGCCGGTCCATCCAGCCGATGACCTCCTCGACGGCGTCCGAGCCGTCCGGGCGGTCCAGCGGCAGGTGCAGGGCGAAGCCCTCCAGCCGGACGTCTTCGATCGCGGACTGGAGCAGGCCCAGGTCCTGCTCGGAGACGCCGTGGCGGCGCATCGAGCTCATGCACTCGATGACCACGCGGGCGCCGACCAGCCCGCGCACCCCGTCCACCGAGGACACCGAGCGGATCACCCGGTCCGGCAGCGGAACCGGGTCCTCACCCCGCCGGAAGGGGGTGAGGACGAGCAGGTCGCCGCCGAAGTAGTCCTTGATGCTCGCGGCCTCGTAGGTGGTGCCGACGGCCAGGATGTCGGCGCCCATCCGGGTCGCCTCCTCGCACAGCCGCTCGTGGCCGAAGCCGTAGCCGTTGCCCTTGCAGACCGGGATCAGACCGGGGAACTGGTCCGTGATCTGCTTCTGGTGCGCACGCCAGCGCGCGGTGTCGACGTAGAGCGTGAGCGCCATGCCCGTCCGGAACCTCTCTCGAAATACAGCTGGGTCAGCGGCGCGACATGTAGATGTCGAGCGCCTTGTGCAGCACCTTGTTGAGCGGGAAGTCCCACTCGCCGACGTACTCGACGGCCTCGCCGCCCGTACCGACCTTGAACTGGATCAGGCCGAACAGGTGGTCGTTCTCGTCCAGCGTGTCAGAGATGCCGCGCAGGTCGTAGACGCTGGCACCGAGCGCGTACGAATCGCGCAGCATGCGCCACTGCATCGCGTTCGAGGGCCGCACCTCGCGCTTGTGGTTCGCGGAGGCGCCGTACGAGTACCAGACGTGCTGGCCGACGGTGAGCATCGTGGCGGCGGCCAGCGGCTCCCCCTCGTGCGTGGCGATGTACAGCCGCATCCGGTTGGGGTCCTCGGAGTTGAGGGCCGTCCACTGGCGCTGGAAGTAACTGAGCGGACGCGGGCGGAACTTGTCGCGCTCGGCCGTGATCTCGTACAGGTACTGCCAGGTGGGCAGGTCGTCGTAGCCGCCCTGGACGACCTCGACGCCGGCCTTCTCGGCCTTCTTGATGTTGCGGCGCCACAGCTGGTTGAAGCCCTTGAGGACGTCGTCCAGGGAGCGGTTGGCCAGCGGGACCTGGAACACGTAGCGGGGCTGGACGTCGCCGAACCCCGCACCGCCGTCCTCACCCTGCTGCCAGCCCATCCGGCGCAGCTTGTCGGACACCTCGAAGGCGCGGGGCTCGATGTGCGTGGCCTCGACGTCGCGCAGGCGCTTGACCTCGGGGTCCTGGATGCCGGCCTTGATGGCGGCGGAGTTCCAGCGGCGGATGACGACGGGCGGGCCCATCTTCACCGTGAAGGCGCCCTGCTGCTTGAGGTGGGCCAGCATCGGCTGGAGCCATTCCTCCAGGTTGGGGGCGTACCAGTTGATGACCGGGCCCTCGGGGAGGTACGCGAGGTACCGCTTCACCTTGGGCAGCTGGCGGTACAACACGAGCGCGGCACCGACGAGTTGACCGGACTTGTCGAACCATCCGAGGTTCTCCGAGCGCCACTCGTTCTTGACGTCGGCCCATGCCGGGACCTGGCAGTGGCTAGCCGAGGGCAGGCTCTGGAGGTACGCCAGATGCTGCTCTCGGCTGATGGTGCTCAGGGACAGGCTCATGCGGGGTGTCTCCTCGGGCGGCTTCGCTGCTATGGCGCGAAGCCTACTGCGACGGGGGCGCCACCCATCTGGGGGTCGGGCCGGTGCCCGGGCCGGAGTGAGGCCGGCGCCCCGCCGCGGAGGTCCCCCGGTCAGCCGAACCAGCCGCCGAAGAGACCGCCGTGCGCCATTCCGAGGAAGAAGCCGATGGCAGACGCGCCAAGGCCGATGATCAGCGCGAAGCGCTCGCGGGTGGTGGCGGAGATGAACTGTCCGTACAGCCCGGTCCCGATCCCGATCAGCCCGGCCCACGAGCTGAGCAGGTGCAGATGGTGGAAGAACGCAGTGACGAACGCCACGGCGCCGAGGACCAGGGTGACCGCCATCAGGGTGTCCTGGAGCGGATGCGGCTTGCCGTCGGTGGAGAGGAGCGAGATCGGCGGGGGCGAGGACTGGCGATGCATGGCCTGTGCCATCGGAAGGCACCTCCTGGCTGACGCAGAACGGCGCGCGCGGCCGCCTCCCGCCTGGGCGGGAGGCATAGCACCGAGCACACCCGGTGCCTACAGATTGTGGCCTCCTCCCGCCGGATTTCAACCGGAAGGAGTCGAGCAGGTAGTCTGTACGGTCTGCGCGGTGTCTGCTCTCAGTCGCCGTGCGGCACGCATCACGACCCTCCTGCCACGGAACGACCGTGGCCGCTGAGTCCAAAGGAGGTGGGTTCCACATGCGTCACTACGAAGTGATGGTCATCCTCGACCCCGATCTCGAGGAGCGCGCTGTCTCCCCGCTGATCGAGAACTTCCTCTCCGTCGTCCGTGAGGGCAACGGAAAGGTCGAAAAGGTCGACACCTGGGGCCGTCGTCGTCTCGCTTACGAGATCAAGAAGAAGCCCGAGGGCATCTACTCGGTCATCGACCTTCAGGCCGAGCCTGCGGTCGTCAAGGAGCTCGACCGCCAGATGAACCTGAACGAGTCGGTTCTCCGGACCAAGGTCCTTCGCCCCGAGACCCACTGAACCCCGGTTCAGCGGTAATCGGGATCGAGTAGCACAGCAGCCCAGCAGCAATCCCCGCCGAGAGGTTCATCCATGGCAGGCGAGACCGTCATCACGGTCGTCGGCAATCTCGTCGACGACCCCGAGCTGCGCTTCACCCCCTCGGGTGCGGCGGTCGCGAAGTTCCGTGTCGCGTCCACTCCCCGCATCTTCGACAAGCAGACCAATGAGTGGAAGGACGGCGAAGGCCTGT
This sequence comes from Streptomyces sp. NPDC048352, assembly GCF_040651895.1. NCBI lineage: Bacteria > Bacillati > Actinomycetota > Actinomycetes > Kitasatosporales > Streptomycetaceae > Streptomyces > Streptomyces sp. NPDC048352. Next base: position 133,397 of record NZ_JBEZKZ010000002.1, on the reverse strand, counting down.
TCCTGACCTGCTCGGTCTGGCGTCAGGCGGCGGAGAACGTCGCCGAGTCCCTTCAGCGGGGCATGCGCGTCATCGTGCAGGGCCGGCTGAAGCAGCGGTCGTACGAGGACCGTGAGGGTGTCAAGCGCACGGTCTACGAGCTGGACGTCGAGGAAGTCGGCCCCAGCCTGAAGAACGCCACGGCCAAGGTCGCCAAGACCACCGGTCGCGGTGGCCAGGGTGGATACGGCGGCGGTGGCGGTCAGCAGCAGGGCGGCGGCAGCTGGGGCGGAGCCCCCAGCGGTGCGCCCCAGGGCGGCGGAGCTCCCTCCGACGACCCGTGGGCGTCCAGCGCGCCGGCCGGCGGCCAGCAGCAGGGCGGCGGGGGCGGCTGGGGCGGAAGCTCCGGCGGCTCCGGCGGTGGCTACTCGGACGAGCCGCCCTTCTAGGGCGCTCGCATCCAAACTTCTTGATCACACAGGAGAGACACAATGGCGAAGCCGCCTGTGCGCAAGCCTAAGAAGAAGGTCTGCGCGTTCTGCAAGGACAAGACCGCGTACGTGGACTACAAGGACACGAACATGCTGCGGAAGTTCATTTCCGACCGCGGCAAGATCCGTGCCCGCCGCGTTACCGGCAACTGCACGCAGCACCAGCGTGACGTCGCCACGGCCGTCAAGAACAGCCGTGAGATGGCGCTGCTGCCCTACACGTCCACCGCGCGATAAGGAAAGGGTGACCGACTAATGAAGATCATCCTGACCCACGAGGTCTCTGGCCTCGGCACCGCCGGCGATGTCGTCGACGTCAAGGACGGTTACGCTCGCAACTACCTGGTCCCGCGTGGTTTCGCGATCCGCTGGACCAAGGGTGGCGAGAAGGACGTGGCGCAGATCCGCCGCGCCCGCAAGATCCACGAGATCGCGACCATCGAGCAGGCCAACGAGGTCAAGGCCAAGCTCGAGGGCGTGAAGGTCCGTCTGGCCACCCGCGCGGGTGACGCCGGTCGTCTCTTCGGTTCCGTCACTCCGGCCGACATCGCTTCCGCGGTCGAGGCTTCCGGTGGCCCGAAGGTCGACAAGCGCCGCGTGGAGCTGGGCTCCCCGATCAAGACCCTCGGTTCGTACCAGGTCTCCGTGCGTCTGCACGCCGAGGTCGTCGCGAACGTGGGCATCGAGGTCGTCGCCGCCTAAGGGCAGCGCATGAAGGGCCGCACCCTCCGGGGTGCGGCCCTTCGTCGTTTCACGTGAAACATGGTTCGTCGTTTCACGTGAAACACGGCTTTCGTCGTTTCACGTGAAACATGGCCCCACAGCGGTCGTGTTTCACGTGAAACATCAGCGTGGTCAACGAGTGGCCCCGGCGACCAGCCACCGGCCGGAGCGGGCACGGAGCTGGAGGGTGGCCATCCGGACCAGCATCATCAGCGTCATGGCCCACCAGAGCGTCGTCAGGCCGCCGCCGAGGGCGGGAACCAGGAGCGCGGCCGGCGCGAAGACCGCCAGGGTCACCAGCATCGCCCAGGCGAGGTAGCGGCCGTCGCCGGCACCCATCAGCACCCCGTCCAGCACGAACACCACTCCGCAGACCGGCTGGCTCAGGGCCACCACCAGCAGGGCGGGCAGCAGGGCGTCCTCGACCACGGGATCGCCGGTGAACAGCGGGATGAACACGGGGCGGGCCAGGACGACCAGCAGGCCCAGCACGACGCCCGAGACGATCCCCCAGAGCACCATGCGGCGGCAGACGGCCTTCGCTCCCTCGGTGTCCCCGGCGCCCAGGTAGCGGCCGATGATGGCCTGGCCCGCGATGGCGATGGCGTCCAGCGCGAAGGCGAGCAGGCTCCAGAGGGACAGCAGGATCTGGTGGGCGGCGATGTCGGCGTCCCCCAGCCGGGCCGCCACGGCCGTCGCGATCATCAGGATGGCGCGCAGGGACAGGGTGCGGACCAGCAGCGGCACCCCGGCCTGGGCGCAGGCCCGTATGCCGGCCGCGTCGGGCCGCAGCGAGGCGCCGTGGCGCCGGGCGCCGCGGACGACCGTGACGAGGTACACCCCGGCCATGGCGCACTGGGCGATGACCGTGCCCCAGGCGGATCCGGCGATGCCGAGACCGGCGCCGTAGACCAGGGCCACGTTCAGGGCGCCGTTGAGGGCGAAACCGCCCACGGCCACGTAGAGCGGCGTGCGGGTGTCCTGGAGGCCGCGCAGGACGCCGGTGGCGGCCAGGACCACGAGCATCGCGGGTATGCCGAGGGCGGAGATCCGAAGATACGTTTCTGCATACGGCGCGACGGTGTCCGAAGCGCCGAAGAGGGAGACCAGCCACGGCGCGGTGAGCAGGACGGCGAGCACGACCGCCGTGCCGAGCAGCAGGGCGAGCCAGATGCCGTCCATGCCCTGCCGGATGGCGGCCTGGAGGTCGCCCGCTCCCACGCGCCGGGCCACGGCCGCGGTGGTGGCGTAGGCGAGGAAGACGAAGACGCTCACGGCGGTGGTGAGCAGGGCCGCCGCGACGCCCAGGCCGGCCAGCTGCGGGGTGCCGAGGTGGCCCACGATGGCACTGTCGGCCATCACGAAGAGGGGCTCGGCGACGAGGGCGCCGAAGGCGGGCACGGCGAGCGCGAGTATCTCGCGGTCGTGCCGTTTCGGTGTGGCCTTCGCGGCTGTGGGGGCCTGTGTCATGCGCCCAATCTAATCTTCCACAGGTAATGGACACAAGGGTCCTTGGGTCATTACCAAGCTTCTGACTTGGGCGTTCTTTCCGGCCCGTCGGGGACGATCTTGAGACGGTGGCCAAGATTTTTCCCCACCCTCGCCCTCCCTGGGAGAAAGCGCAGGTCAGTCGCGGTGTAGGGGTGGGGTGGGTGATTTTGTCCACAGCGTCGTCCCCCGGTCTGTGCACAGCTTCGGGCGACTTACCCACAGCATTGGGTCCGTCGTCCACATCTCATCCACACAGCCTGTGGATAACAAGATTGGCTGTCGCCGCTCGCGGCCCTACCGTTGGGCGTTGCCCGACGCGCTCAGAGCCGGTCCGGGTGTCCCGAATGTCAGAGCCGTGTCGTAGAAAGACTGCCACGGCGAGGTCCGCGCTGCGGACGGGAGGAGGCGGCCCGGTGAGCATGCCCGAGCCCATGGACGACCCCTGGGCCGACAGCGGTCCCGGCGACCGTCTCCCCACCCGCTCGCGCCGGGGTGGCGAAGGCCGCGGCCGCGGCGACGACCAGCAGGACCGGGGCCGCGAGGGCGGTTCCTGGGACGGCGGAGGAGGCGGCTTCGAGCGCGTCCCGCCGCAGGACCTGGACGCCGAGCAGTCCGTGCTCGGCGGCATGCTGCTGTCCAAGGACGCCATCGCCGACGTGGTCGAGGTCCTCAAGGGCCACGACTTCTACCGGCCCTCGCACGAGACGATCTACCAGGCCATCCTCGACCTGTACGCGAAGGGCGAGCCCGCCGACCCGATCACGGTCGGCGCCGAGCTGACCCGCCGCGGTGAGATCGGCAAGGTCGGCGGTGCCTCGTACCTGCACACCCTGGTGCAGTCCGTCCCGACCGCGGCCAACGCCGAGTACTACGCGGAGATCGTCCACGAGAGGGCCGTACTGCGCCGCCTCGTGGCGGCCGGTACGAAGATCACACAGATGGGGTACGCGGCCGACGGGGACGTCGACGAGATCGTCAACAGCGCCCAGGCCGAGATCTACGCCGTCACCGAGCAGCGCACGTCCGAGGACTACCTGCCGCTCGGCGACATCATGGAGGGCGCACTCGACGAGATCGAGGCGATCGGATCGCGCTCCGGCCAGATGTCGGGGGTGCCGACCGGGTTCACCGACCTCGACTCGCTGACCAACGGCCTGCACCCGGGCCAGATGATCGTCATCGCCGCGCGACCCGCCATGGGAAAGTCGACGCTCGCGCTGGACTTCGCCCGCGCGTGCTCCATCAAGAGCAATCTGCCCAGCGTCATCTTCTCCCTCGAAATGGGCCGCAACGAGATCGCGATGCGCCTGCTGTCGGCCGAGGCCCGGGTGGCGCTGCACCACATGCGCTCGGGCACGATGACCGACGACGACTGGACCCGCCTCGCCCGCCGGATGCCGGACGTCTCCGCAGCCCCGCTCTACATCGACGACTCCCCCAACCTGTCGATGATGGAGATCCGGGCCAAGTGCCGCCGGCTCAAGCAGCGCAACGACCTCTCGCTCGTCGTCATCGACTACCTCCAGCTGATGCAGTCGGGTGGCTCGCGCCGTCCCGAGAGCCGTCAGCAGGAGGTCTCGGACATGTCCCGAAACCTCAAGCTGCTGGCCAAGGAGCTGGAGGTGCCGGTGATCGCGCTCTCCCAGCTGAACCGTGGTCCCGAGCAGCGCACCGACAAGAAGCCGATGGTCTCCGACCTGCGCGAGTCCGGCTCGATCGAGCAGGACGCCGACATGGTGATCCTGCTGCACCGAGAGGACGCGTACGAGAAGGAGTCGCCCCGCGCGGGCGAGGCGGACCTGATCGTCGCCAAGCACCGAAACGGCCCCACGGCCACCATCACCGTGGCTTTCCAGGGCCATTATTCGCGGTTCGTGGACATGGCCAACACGTAGCATCCGATCATGGATGCCCTCTCTGAAGACCTGGAACTGCTCCCTGCCACCCGGCGCGCCCTGAGGCACCGGATCGCCGTCGCACAGCGCGAGGGGCGGTCCCCTTCGCTGGTGGCGGCAGTCGTACGGGGCGGCGAGGTGGTCTGGGAGGGTTCCCGGACCTGCGTCGAGGGCCACGGGCCGGACGGCGACGTGCAGTACCGGATCGGATCGATCACCAAGACCTTCACGGCCGTCCTGGTGATGCGACTGCGGGACGAGGGCCTCCTCCAGCTGTCGGACCCGCTGGGCAAGCACCTCCCGGGCAGCGGAGCGGACGACGTGACCATCGGCCAGCTGCTGGCCCACACCGCGGGACTCGCGGCGGAGACGCCCGGCGCGTGGTGGGAGCGCTCGCCGGCCGTACTGCGGCCGGAGCTCGCCGACGTGCTCGGGGAGGAGCCGTTCAGGCACGTTCCCGGGACCCGGCACCACTACTCCAACCCCGGCTACACCCTGCTGGGTTCGCTCGTCGAGGCGCTGCGCGGCAAGCCGTGGGAGGAGGTGCTGTGCGCCGAGGTGCTGGAGCCGCTGGGGCTGAAGCGTACGAGCGGCCTTCCGCAGGCCCCGCACGCGGGGGGCTGGGCGGTGCACCCCTGGGCGGACGTGATGATGCCCGAGCCGTCCGAGGACCTGGGGCTGATGGCCGCAGCCGGTCAGCTGTGGTCGACGACCGGCGACCTCGCCCGGTTCGCCCGGCTGCTGATGCGCGGTGACGAGCGCGTACTGAGCGCCGCGAGCGTACGGGAGATGCGTACGGCGGCGTCGCCCCCGGAGCCGGGGCTCGCCGAGCTCGGGTACGGGCTGGGCCTTCAGCTGGCGGACCAGGGCGGGCGCCGGCTCGCCGGGCACGGCGGCTCGCTGCCCGGCTTCGTCGCCGGCCTGTGGTTCAGCGAGGCCGACGACGTGGCGGCGGTCGTGCTGGCCAACTGCACCTCGGGTCTGCCGCCGTCGACGGTGGCCGCCGACCTCGTGGCGATCGTGGCGGACGCGGAGCCGCGCATCCCCGAGCCGTGGCAGCCGTTCAAGGAGGGCGACCAGGTGCCCCTGGAGCTGTGCGGCCCCTGGTACTGGGGGACGTCGGCCCAGGTCGTGCGGCTGAACGCCGACGGATCGCTGGAGCTGAGCCCGGTGGGCGCCACTGGCCGGCCGGCCCGCTTCCGCGCCGAAGCGGACGGCACCTGGACCGGCCTGACGGGCTATTACGCCGGGGAGACGCTGCGGGCGGTGCGGCGGGAGGACGGCTCCGTGAGCCACCTCGACCTCGCCTCGTTCGTCTTCACGCGCGAACCCTACGACCCCGCGGCCCCCGTCCCCGGCGGCGTGGATCCGCAGGGCTGGCGGGGCATCGGCTGACACCGCGGGCCGGGGGCCGGGGGCTCGTGCCCGGCTCAGGCGACGAGTTCCCGCTCCAGCGGAGTGCGGAAGCGGGGCGTGATCCGGGCGGCCCCCACCCAGTCGGCCAGCCGGGCGGCCTCCGCGGCGACCGCCTCCTCGGCGGCCCGGCCCGGACTGCCCAGCAGCCGCCAGACGATCTCGCCGTCGGGGCGCTGGGCCCAGCCGCCGATGATCTCGCCGTTCCACCACACGGTCGGCCCGATGTTGCCCGCGTAGTCGAACAGGGCCGGGCGGTGGGCGGGGTCGAGGTGGAATCCCCGGTCGGCCCAGCCCATGGCGCTGGGGTCGAGTCCGGGCAGCAGTGCGGCCCAGGGTTCCACGGCCGGCTCGGGCCCGGTGTCCCCGGGGCAGACGAGCGCCGTTGCGCCACCGTCGAGGCGGACCTGCTCGGGCCCCACGGCCACCAGGGCCTTGCGCACGTCGGTGAGGTTCCACCCCGTCCACCACTTGAGGTCGGCCTCGGTGGCCGGGCCGTACGCGAGCAGCCAGCGGCGGGCCAGCTCGGCGCGTGCCTCGGCAGCGGGCACCGGAGGCCAGGGCTGCGTGTGCACCCACCGGAACTGGCTGGAGGTCCACGAACCCCGCGGCCGGCCCCGCCGGATCCGGCCGTCGGCGGCTAGGAGACGGATGACGCGGGTGGCGACGCCGGTCTCGGTCTCGTACGTCTTGCCGCGGCCGATGGTGATCTTCTGCCGCAGGGCCGGTACCGCAGCGGAGAGCTGGCTGCCCGTCAAGGCACCCCGGGAGTCGAGCGCCTCCAGGGCGGCGGCCTCCGCGTGCGCCAGCCAGTCGGCGTCGAGACCCCGGCCGTCCTCGGCGAGGTGCTTCAGGAAGGTCCGGCGCTCCTTCACCGCGATGCTCCGGGCGGTGGACGCGTCCACGTACGGAGCGAGGCCGGCGGAGACGGCGAAGAGGGTGTTGCGCATGCTGAGCATGCGGACGACGCTGACGTCCTCGTACAGGGCCTGTTCGATCGTGGCGGGCCCGCCCTCGGCCAGCCGGGCACGGACGGACAGGTAGAGCGTCGCGGCGTCCGTGGCGTGGAGGGCGACGACGGCGTCCGCGGCCTCGCTCACGGTGGCGGCGCGGGCGGAGGGAGCCAGACGGTGCCGCCGGCCGAGCCGGTGGCGGCGCTCGGCCGTGGTGACCAGGGGAAGGCTGGGGCTCATCCTCCCGATCGTAGGCCGGGCCGCCGACGGCGGCCCGGCCTGTGCCGGAACCGCTCAGAGCTGGAGCTTGAACCCCACGTGGGAGGCGGTGAAACCGAGCCGCTCGTAGAACCGGTGGGCGTCGGTGCGGGTCGCGTCCGAGGTGAGCTGCACCAGCGCGCAGTTCTCCTGCCGCGACCGCTCGACGGCCCATTCGACGAAGAGGGTCCCCAGGCCGCTGCCGCGCTCGTCGGCGTGGATGCGGACTCCTTCGATGATCGAGCGGGTGGCGCCCTTGCGGGAGAGGCCCGGAACGATCGTGAGCTGGAGGGTGCCCACGACGCGCTCGCCGCGGACGGCGACGACGACGTGCTGGTGGGGATCGTTGGTCAGGCGTTCCAGGGCCGCGGCGTAAGGGGCCAGGTCGTCCGGGGATTCGCGCGTGGCGCCGAGGGGGTCGTCGGCGAGCATGGCGACGATGTCGGGCAGGTCCGCTTCGGTGGCGGGCCGGATGGTCAGCTCGGGGGTGGCTTCGGTCATGGAAGGAGTGTCCTCGTTTCAGCCGGCGGCGACGGTGAGTGGAGCCCAGCGACGGGACCAGTCACCGGGGAGGCCGGGGATGTCGCGCGTCATGACGGCGTTGAAGGCCACGGACCGCAGGCCGCGTTCCTTCAGCCACGCGAGGAGTTCCTCGTGGCGCACGTCGACATCGGTCCGCAGGTCCCGTTCGGTGCTCGCGGCCAGGGCGGACACCAGGGCCTTGGCGGCGGTGGTGTCGCGGGCGATGAGCGGGCCGACGACATGGGTGTCCATGTTGGGCCAGATCGCGGCATAGCCGATGAGGGTGCCGGCGTCGTCCTCGGCGACGACCAGCCTGTCCGTGAAGGCCGGGAGCCGGGTGAGGAGGTGGGTCCGGTCGGTGCCGAACACCTCGGTGTCCAGCCGGACGATTCCCCGGAGGTCCTCGGCGGTGGCCGGCCGGACGCGGACACCGGCAGCGGCGGAAGCGGGAGCGGACGGGAGGCCGTCCGGTTCGGGGCGGAAGGCGCCCCTGAGCATCTCCGCGCGGCCCGTGGTGTCGAAGCCGAGCTCCTCGTAGAGCGGGCGGCCGTACGGGGTGGCGTGCAGGGTGAGCGGGACCCCGGCGAGCATGTCGTCGCACACGTGCGTCATCAGGCGGCGGCCCAGGCCGTTGCGGGCGTACCGGTCGGCGACCAGGACCATCCCGATGGCGGCGAGGTCGGGCTTCGCGCCGGGGTCTCCGTACCGGGTGACGACACAGGCGGCGGCGAGCCCCCGGCCGTCGGGGGCGTCGATGCCGTATCCGGTTCCGGCGGTGAGCAGCAGCCCCCACTTGTGGTCCTCGCGCGGCCAGCCGCGGTCCTCGGACAGGTCGGCGCAGTGACGGAGGTCGTCCGGGGTCAGTACGCGGATCGGCAGGTCGGTGAGCAGTGGTGGTGTCACCGGCCCAGAGTGGATCACCGACTTGCGGGGAGTCCAGAGAATTGACGATCGGGCCGCTCCATGTTTCGGGCCGCTCGATGTTTCACGTGAAACATGCCGCTCCGTGTTTCACGTGAAACATCGCATAGCCTCAACTGCTATGACCTCGCTGCACCTGTTCGACCTCGACGGCACCCTGATGTACGGATCGGCCGCACCGGTGGAGATCTCCCGGCAGCTCGGTGTCGACCGGCAGATCGCAGAGCTGGAACGGGCCTTCGCTGCCCAGGAGATCGGTCCGCACGAATTCTCGGTGGCGGCCCGGGAGCTGTGGGCCGACCTGACGCTCGCACACGTCCGGGCGGCTTTCGACGGGTCACCGTGGCTGGCGGGGATCCGGGACGTCTGGACGGAGATCCGCGAGCGCGGGGACTACTGCGCGGTGATCTCGCTGTCACCCTCCTTCTTCGTGGAGCTGCTGCTGGAGTGGGGCGCGCACGCCGCTCACGGATCGGTCTACCCGACGGTCCCCTTCACCCAGCCCGTCGACGTCACCGGGATCCTGACGCCCGAGCGCAAGGTGGACATCGCGGACCGGTTGTGCGCGCAGTTCGGAGTGGGCCGGGCCGACTGCGTCGCGTACGGGGACTCCAGGACCGATTCGATGCTCTTCGAGGCGGTGCCGCGTTCGGTCGCGGTGAACGCCCGGCCCTACCTGGCGGCGCGGGCCACGTACGTCTACGAGGGCCGGGACCTCCGGGAGGCATACCAGCTCGTGGGCGGGGCACGTTCGGGAGTCGAGGCATCCTAGGGGGAAAAGGGGGTTCGAAACTCCGTTTTTTCCATTCCCCCGCAGAGCTTCCGGCCGGGTGGCACGCTGTGGAACCCGGAGCCACGGATCCGAGGCCGTGGCGTACCAGACCCGACCGAGATGTTCGAAGCGAGGCACCGCATGGACGCTCCGCCCACCAGATCGGCCAGACCGACGGGCCGGATACCCTCCGGGGGCGGTGCGATCGAGCCGTCCCCGGACGCCGTGCTCATCCGCCGTACCCTCGCGGAGATCGCACCCGTCGCGGACAAGGTGACCTCCTACTTCTACGCCCTCGTCTTCACGCGGCACCCCGAGGTCCGTGAGATGTTCCCCGTCGCCATGGACGCCCAGCGCGACCGGCTGCTGAAGGCCCTGCTGACCGCCGCCGAGCACATCGACGACCCGGCCGTACTGACCCCGTACCTGCGCCGGCTCGGAGCCGGGCACCGCAAGTACGGCACCCTCCCCACCCATTACCCGGTGGTCGGAGAGGCCCTGCTCGGCGCGCTGGCCCGGTACGCGGAGATGTCCTGGGGCCCGGAGACCGAGGCGGCCTGGGTGCGCGCGTACACCACCATCTCGCAGACGATGATCGACGCGGCGGCGGAGGACGAGGCCCGCGCACCGGCCTGGTGGCACGCGGAGGTGGTCTCGCACGACCTGCGCACCCCGGACATCGCCGTGCTGACGGTCCGCCCCGACCAGCCGTACCCGTTCCTCGCGGGCCAGTACACGAGCCTGGAGACCCCGTGGTGGCCGCGGGTCTGGCGGCACTACTCCTTCGCTTCGGCGCCCCGCGCGGACGGGCTGCTGTCCTTCCACGTGAAGGCCGTCCCGGCCGGCTGGGTCTCCAACGCCCTGGTGCGGCACGCCCGCCCGGGCGACGTCCTGAGGCTGGGACCGCCGGCCGGCTCGATGGTGGTGGACCACAGCACCGACAACGGGATGCTGTGTCTGGGCGGTGGCACCGGCATCGCCCCGATCAAGGCGCTGATCGAGGACGTGGCGGAACACGGGGAGCGGCGTCCGATGGAGGTCTTCTTCGGGGCGCGCAGTGACAACGACCTCTACGACAAGGACACCCTGCTGGGCTTGCAGCGGTCCCACCCGTGGCTGTCGGTCCGCCCGGTGATCGGGGAGGGGCTGGCCGGGCAGCTGCCGCAGGCGGTCGGTGAGAACGGGCCCTGGAGCTCGTACGACGCCTTCATCTCGGGGCCGCCGGCGATGATCCGCAGCGGTGTCGACGCGCTCAAGCGGATCGGGATCCCCGGGGAGCGCATCCGCTACGACGCGCTGGAGGAGCTGGCGGGCGTGGCCGGCTGAGACCGGCCCGGCCCGCCATCCCCGGCCCGCAGGGCCGTCAGCCCAGGTCGGGGGCGTGCATGGCGCGCACCCCCTCGATGTTGCCGTCGAGGTAATGGCGCAGGGAGAGCGGGACGAGGTGGACGGCGGCGATGCCGACGCGGCTGAAGGGCACGCGGACGATCTCGTACTCGCCCTGCGGGTCGTCGACCTCGGGGCCGTGCCGCAGGCCTGGGTCCATCGACGCGAGCCGGCAGACGAAGAAGTGCTGCACCTTCACCCCGGTCACTCCCCCGGAGCCGATGTGCTCGACCGTGTCCACGAAACAGGGCACCACGTCGGTGATCTTGGCGCCGAGTTCCTCGTGGAGTTCTCTGTGGAGCGCCTCGACGACCGTGCTGTCCGACGCTTCCACGCCGCCGCCCGGGGTGACCCAGTACGGATCGACGCCGGGCTTGGTGCGCTTGATGAGGATCAGGGCGTCACCGTCGAGCAGGATCGCGCGGGCGGTGCGTTTGACGACGGGACGTTCGGTCATGGGTGAAGAGTGGCCCGCGCCCGCGCATCTGAAACGCGCCATCGTCCGGAACCCAAGGGGCTCACCAGTGCGCGGCGGCGCGCACCAGGCGCTCGTGGGCCCGGGCGAGGTGGGCCAGGGCCAGGCTGCCGGCCCGGACGACGAGGAACCACGTGCGCAGCGGGGGCACGGCGGGCTCCAGCAGGGCGACGACCTCACCGCGGTCGAGGGAGTCCTGGCACAAGTAGCGCGGCAGGACGGCGAGTCCCGCCCCCGCCCGGACGCATTCCAGCACGGCCCGCAGGTCGGGGGCCACGACGGTGGCGGCGGCATCGGGCACGGAGTCGAAGACGGCGGCCCAGTAGCGGGTGACCAGCGGCAGGCTCTCGTGCACCTCGACCACCGGGATCCCCTCCAGTGCCGCCGGGCCCGAGGCGCTGAGCCCGGCCGGGTCGGCCAGGGCGGCCCAGTACGGGGCGGCGACCAGCACCTGCTCCTCGTCGCAGAGGGCGCTCGCGGTGAAGGGGCCGCCGCGCGGACGGGCGGTGGTGACGACCAGGTCGTGCTGTCCGGCGGCCAGCCCGGCGAGGTTCTCCTCGGCGCCGGGCACGAGGGCGGTGCGCAGCGTCTGCCCCTGGCCGACCAGCGGTGCGAGGGCGGGCAGCACGCGCAGGCACAGGAATTCGGGAGGACCGGCGAGGTGCAGGGTCCGCAGGGTGCCGGCGGCCTCCCGCTCGGTCTCGGCGATCCGGAGCAGGGCGTCGAGGTGCGGGGCGGCCTTGTGGGCCAGCTCGTCGCCGACCGCGGTGGGGGTGACGCCGCGGGCGCGCCGGTGGAACAGGGGCCGCCCGAGCTGTCGCTCCAGGGTGCGGATCTGCGAGGTGACGGCGGGCTGGGACAGCCCGAGGAGCGTGGCGGCCCGGGTGAACGAGCCGGCCCGGTGCACGGCGACGAAGGTGCGCAGCAGGGCCAGGTCCATGGCGGCCCCTCTCGGTGGGGGCCTTCAACTATAAATATGCCGATAGGCCCCTGTCGTTACCGTGATTGGACTCTGACGCTGAGTCAACTAGCCTTGTCGGCGTGGTCCCCACGGGGTACCGGGGCGGTCCGAGCCACCAGGGGGGAGGCTCGGACCGCTTTCCCCTCCTGCGCGTTCAGGCCCCGGCGGCGGCGGAATCCAGGGCCCGGAGCACGTCCGCGACCAGGTCCTCGGGGTCCTCGGCCCCGGCGGAGAAGCGGATGAAGCCCTCCGGCACGGCGTCGCCGCCCCAGCGTCCGCGCCGCTCGGCGGTGGACCGGACTCCGCCGAAGCTCGTGGCGTCCTCGACCAGGTGCAGGGCGGTCATGAAGCGCTCCGCGTGCGCCCGGTCCGGCAGGGTGAAGGAGACGACCGAGCCGAACCCGTGCATCTGCCGGGCGGCCGTCTTGTGCGAGGGGTCCGAGGCGAGCCCCGGGTAGCGCAGCCCGGTGACCTCGGCCCGGTCGGCCAGCGCCTCGGCCACGGCCAGGGCGTTGCCCCACTGGCGTCCGGCCCGCAGCTGGAGGGTGGCCAGGGAGCGGTGGGCGAGCCAGGCCTCCATGGGCCCCGGGATCGCTCCGACGATCTTGCGCCAGCGACGGACGGCCGCGGCCTGCTCGGGGCCGCGGCAGACGACGTAGCCGAGCAGCAGGTCCCCGTGGCCGGTGAGCCCCTTGGTCCCGCTGGCGACGGAGAAGTCCGCGCCGAGTTCCAGGGGGCGCTGCCCGAGCGGGGTCGCCAGGGTGTTGTCGACGGCGACGAGGGTGCCCCCGGTGTGGGCGGCCCGCACGAGGCGGCGTACGTCGCACACGTCGAGCCCCGGGTTGGACGGTGTCTCGATCCACAGCAGCCGGGCCCCGTCGAGGACGCCGAGCTGGGCGTCCTCGCCGGTCGGCGCGGTGCGCACCCGCACTCCGTACGCCTCCAGCTGTTCGCGTACCAGGGGCAGGGCCTGGTAGCCGTCGGACGGTAGGACGACGGTGTCGCCGGTACGGGCCTGCGACAGGAGGACGGCGGAGACGGCCGCCATGCCCGAGGCGAAGACGACGGTCTCGGCCCCCTCCCGGCCCGGGGCCTCCAGTTCGGTGATGGCCCGTTCCAGCAGGGTCCAGGTGGGGTTGGTGTCGCGGCCGTAGGTGTACGGGCCCTCGACCTCGCCGGGGAGGTGGAAGTGGGCGGCGAAGACCGGGCCGGGCAGCGGGGGCTCGTTCTTGACGGGCTCGGGAAGCCCGGCGCGCACGGCCCGGGTGCCGTCGCCGTACTGCTCGGACGGGACCGCGGCCGTGTCGCCGGCGGTGTGCTCGTTCACGCGGGGTGCTCCTTCTCGTCTGCCGGGCCCGGGGTGCGCGGGTGGACGGCTCAGTTCTTGTCGGGCAGGGCCAGGTTCACGGCCCAGGAGACGACGGAGATGATCAGGCCGCCGAGGACGGCGGTCCAGAAGCCCTCCACATGGAAGCTCAGGTCGAACTGCTCGGCCAGCCAGGAGGTCAGCAGCAGCATCAGGGCGTTCACGACGAGGGTGAACAGGCCCAGGGTGAGGATGAACAGCGGGAACGAGAGCAGCTTCACCACCGGCTTGACGAGGAAGTTGACCAGGCCGAAGACCAGAGCCACCAGGATCAGCGTCAGGGCGCGGCGGCCCGTGCTGCTGCCGTCGTCGAGCGTGATGCCGGAGAGCAGCCAGATGGCGACGGCCAGGGCCGCCGCGTTGGCGAGCGTCTTGACTACGAAATTCGTCATGTGTCTGATCGTGGCAGAGAAGATCCGGGCCGGGCATCGGCAGATCAGCGGATCTCGTGCACGAGTGGCAAGAGCGAGGGGCACAGCGAAGATGAAGGCCTTCCGGCTGGATGAGCTCGAGGCGGAGCGCGCCGCCAACGACGGCGCCTATCTGCAGTTCCTGCGGGAGCGGAACATGTCGGTCGGGCTCTACGCGCTCGACGCCGGGCAGAGCGACCCGCAGCAGCCGCACCGCCAGGACGAGGTGTACTTCGTGGTGAGCGGCAGGGCCTCGATCACCGTCGGCGAGGAGACGACGGTGGTGGCCAACGGCAGTGTCGTCTACGTCCCGGCGGGGGTACCGCACAAGTTCCACCACATCACCGAACCCCTGAAGGTGATGGTGGTGTTCTCCCCGCCGGAGAGCTGAGCCGGCCCCGGTCCGAGGGTCCCGCCCCCGATCCCCCTAGGGGGCGGGTCAGGGGGTTCCGGGGGCCGGCGGCCCCCCGTGCGGAGCCGCCGCCTCCTAGCATCGGAGCGAGGAAGAAACGGACATGGGGGCTCCCGGACACGCGTACGCACGGCGTCGCGCGCACGGGGTCACGGACGAGGAAGAGGTAGGAACATGGACGGGATCCGAGCGGTGTTCGCGGGTATGCCCTGGTGGGTCAAGTGGGTCGCCGTCCCGCTGCTGGCGCTCCTCGTTTTCGGCGGGGTGATCACCTCCATCCTCGGCGCGCTGATCTCCTTCGCCTTCAAGCTGCTCCTCTTCGTCGCCCTGGTCGGCGCCGTGGTCTTCGCGGTCAAGAAGTTCACCGGCAGCGGGTCGAAGGCTTCCTCCGGCGAGTGGTAGGAACGCGGCCCTGCCCACCCCAGGCGCCCCGGACCCCACACGTCCTGGACCCCCCCGGGCCCCGGACCGCCACGGGTCCCGACCCCAACGGGTAAGGGGATTAACCCAGGCGGGGGAACGGGCCCGGCCGGACCGCCCGTGTGCCGGGACCGGGTGGATACAGTGGCAATCCGTGCCGATCCCCGGGCGCCGACAGCAGGTACCTCCGCCCTCCACAGGCGGTCGCGTCGAAGCAGCCGCTGAGCACGACCCCCGGGAGCGACGGCACACGCGGGGGCGGCCCCCGCAGGGCGGGTCCCCCCAAGGCCCGTCGCCACGGCTGGGGGTGAGCTTTGTCATCGATTCCCAATGCCGGTGTGCCGACCCTGATCGGTTCGGTGCAGCGGGCGTTGAGACTCCTCGAAGCGGCGGGTTCCCATAGTGGGGGAGCCCCGGCGAAACAGCTGGCGCGCGAAGCCGGGCTCCCGCTCCCCACCGCGTACCACCTGCTCCGCACCCTCACGCACGAGGGCTATCTGCGCCGCGAGAGCGGTGTCTTCGTCCTCGGCGACGCGGCCGGCCGGCTTGCGGGCGGCGGACTTCAGCAGAAACGTCGCAGCATGATCCTCGACTCGCTCGCGCACTTCCGGGAGGTGGTCGGGGCCCCCGTCTACTTCGCGGTGTACCGCGAGGGTGAAATCGAAGTCGTAGGCGTCTCGGACACCCCCGCCCATCCGGCCTGCGAGGAATGGGCGGACTTCCGCGCGACCGGCCATGCCCACGCCATCGGCCAGTGCCTGCTCGGCCAGCTCGACGAGAAGACCCGCAGGGACCACTACGACCGGCACCCGGTCGAGAGCATCACGCCGTACACCGTGCGGGACGTGCACGCACTGGAGCAGCGGATCGGCTCCCTGGGGCGCATGCAGCCCGTGACCGAGCGTCAGGAATACGCCCTCGGCACGGTGTGCGCGGCCATCCCCATCACGGCCGGCGACGCCGCGGCGACCATGGCCATTTCCCTACCCGTGCACCAGGAAGCCCGATTGCCCTCTGTGATCGAACGGCTACGGAGTGAAGTAGGCGCGCTGTTGAGCACCCTCTCGTTCTCTATCAGTATCTGAAAACTCACTCCTTGTGATCTGCTTGGGCTTCCACCACCCTTGTCAAGGGGGCACTGGGGGATCATTCCGGCCACTTCCACAACAGCGGGGTAGGCAATGCGCGAGTCGGTACAGGCAGAGGTCATGATGAGCTTCCTCGTTTCCGAGGAGCTCGCGTTCCGGATCCCGGTGGAACTCCGGTACGACGCCGGGGACCCCTACGCGGTACGCCTCACCTTCCACCTTCCCGGAGACGCGCCCGTCACCTGGGCGTTCGGCCGGGAGCTGCTCCTCGACGGCATCAACAAGCCCTGCGGTGACGGCGACGTGCACATCGCGCCCGCCGGTCCGGAGGAGCTGTCCGACGTCCACATCCGGCTCCAGGTCGCGGCGGACCGAGCCCTGTTCCGGGCCGGCGCCGCACCGCTCGTCGCGTTCCTGGACCGGACCGACCGGATCGTTCCGCTCGGTCAGGAGCGCAACCTCGGCGACTTCGAGGAGAGCCTCGACCAGGCGCTCGACAAGATCCTCGCCGACTCACAGCAGAACGAGCGCAACGCGGGCTGACGAGCGCGACGGGGCGGGGGCCGCGCGGCGTCACCGTCACCGTCACCCCCCCCGGCAGCCCGCCCTTCAGCGCTTGCGCCGCCGCCGGCCCCGGCCGCCGCGGGCCGGCCCCGCGGCCGCCCCGGAGGCCCCGGCGCCGCCCGCGCCCGCCGGCCGGTCGGCCGAGACCACCAGCGCAGCCAGCGCCGTGGTCACGGGCACCGAGGCCACGAGCCCGATGGAGCCCACGAGGGTGCGAACGATCTCCTCCGCGACCAGCTCGCTGTTGGCCACCGTGCCCATGCTGCTGTCGGCGATCGAGAACAGCAGCAGCAAGGGCAGCGCGGCGCCGGCGTACGCCAGCACGAGGGTGTTGACCACCGACGCGATGTGGTCGCGGCCGATCCGGATGGCCGCCCGGTACAGGGCGCGCGGGCCCATGTCCGGGTCCGCCTGGTGGAGTTCCCATACGGCCGACGTCTGGGTGACGGTCACGTCGTCGAGCACGCCCAGCGATCCGATGATCACGCCTGCGAGCAGCAGGCCGCTCATGTCGATGTCCGGGTAGAGCCCGTGGATGAGACCGGTGTTGTCGTCCGTGTTGCCGCTCAGGAACGCCCGGCCGATGAACACCGAGCCCAGCAGCCCGATCAGCAGCAGCGAGACCAGTGTGCCGAGGACCGCCACGGAGGTCCTCGCCGTCAGCCCGTGGCACATGTAGAGCGCGATCAGCATGATCGCGCTCGCGCCGATGACGGCGACGAGCAAGGGGTTCGAGCCCTGGAGGATCGCCGGGAGGATGAAGAGCGTCAGGACGCCGAAGCTGACGACGAGCGCGATGAGGGCGAACAGTCCGCGCATCCGGCCCACCACGACGACCGCGACGGCGAAGATGCCGGCCAGCAGGGCCAGCGGGAGCTTCCGGTTCAGGTCGATCACCGAGTACTGGAGGTCCCGCGGCGCGTCCGGCGCGTAGGCGACCACCACCTCCTGGCCCTTCTCCAACTGCCGTGGCGCACCCGGCTGGACGATCTCGAAGAAGGCGCGTCCCTGCTCCGGTCCGCTGGTGACCTCGACGGTGGCCTTCTTGCACTCGCCGGTCCGGGCGGCCTGCGCCTCGCGCCCCTCGGGGGTGGAGGTGTCGCCGGTGGGGGGGACCTGCGAGGCGTTGACCGATTTGCAGTCGACCTTCGCGAGAGCGACGACCTTGCCCTGCTGCGTCTGCCGGTCGAAGCCCACCCCGGTGCGTTCGTGGGCGGGGGCGCCGCCGGGCCAGAGCACGGCCATGCCGACGAACACGGCTGCGGCGAAGGGGATCAGTACGGCGGCGATCACCTTGCGCAGGTGCTTGGAGACCGGAGCCGCCGGGCCGTGGCCGTGGGAATGCCCGTGGGAGGAGTCGGCCGCGTGCCGGTGGGACGCATGCCCGTGGCCGGTGTGGCCCGAGGGATCTGTGGGCTCGTGGGGAGGCTGCGGCGAGGTCGTCACCGGCAGATCATCGCAAGAGATGAGGGGGCCCACTGTTCAGCACGCCACACACGACGCTAACGTGGGGGCTACTTTGCACAACGCGGGAGCTCGGAGCACCGGGCTGAGAGGGCGCTGATCACCGTACGCGCAGGAGAATGCGTACGGGAGGAGGCTGCGTCGACCGCCGAACCTGTTACCGGGTAATGCCGGCGTAGGGAGATCAGGTCTCATGACCATTCAGGACGCACGCACGCCTGCCGTCAGCCAGGACGCCGACGGCCAGACCGAGCGCCAGCCCGGCTGGCACAAGGGATACCTGGCGGGCTCCCGCCCGGACATCCGGGTGCCGGTCCGCCAGGTCCACCTCACCAACGGCAAGGACGTCACGCTCTACGACACGTCCGGGCCGTACACCGACCCGCAGATCGAGACCGACGTGCGCCGGGGCCTGCCCCCGCTGCGCGAGAACTGGATCATCGGCCGCGGGGACACCGAGGAGTACGCGGGCCGCCCGGTCCGCCCCGAGGACGACGGCATCAAGCACACCTCCCCGCGCGGGGGCCTCAAGAACCTCGACGCGGTCTTCCCGGGCCGTCCGCGCCAGCCCCGCAGGGGCCGTGGAGGCGCCGCCGTCACGCAGCTCGCGTACGCCCGCCGGGGCGAGGTCACCCCGGAGATGGAGTACGTGGCGATCCGCGAGAACGTCTCCCCGGAGGTCGTGCGCGAGGAGATCGCCGCCGGCCGCGCGGTGCTCCCGGCGAACGTGAACCACCCGGAGATCGAGCCGATGATCATCGGCAAGAAGTTCCTGGTGAAGGTCAACGCCAACATCGGCAACTCCGCCGTCACCTCCTCCATCGAGGAGGAGGTCGACAAGATGACCTGGGCGACCAAGTGGGGCGCCGACACGGTCATGGACCTCTCCACGGGCCGCAACATCCACACCACCCGCGAGTGGGTCCTGCGCAACTCCCCCGTGCCGATCGGCACCGTGCCGCTCTACCAGGCGCTGGAGAAGGTCGACGGCAGGGCCGAGGACCTGACCTGGGAGATCTACAAGGACACGGTCATCGAGCAGGCCGAGCAGGGCGTCGACTACATGACCGTCCACGCCGGCGTGCTGCTCCCCTACGTGCCGCTGACCGCCCGCCGCAAGACCGGCATCGTCTCGCGCGGCGGCTCGATCATGGCCGCCTGGTGCCTGGCGCACCACAAGGAGAACTTCCTCTACACGAACTTCGAGGAGCTCTGCGAGATCCTCGCGGCGTACGACGTCACCTACTCGCTGGGTGACGGCCTGCGCCCCGGCTCCATCGCGGACGCCAACGACGCGGCGCAGTTCGCCGAGCTGAAGACGCTGGGCGAGCTGAACACCATCGCCAAGCGCCACAACGTGCAGACCATGATCGAGGGCCCGGGCCACGTCCCGATGCACAAGATCAAGGAGAACATCGACCTCCAGCAGGAGATCTGCGAGGAGGCGCCGTTCTACACGCTCGGCCCGCTGACCACGGACGTCGCGCCCGCGTACGACCACATCACCTCGGGCATCGGCGCCGCGATGATCGCCTGGTGGGGCACGGCGATGCTCTGCTACGTCACGCCCAAGGAGCACCTGGGCCTGCCGAACCGGGACGACGTGAAGACCGGCGTCATCACGTACAAGATCGCGGCACACGCGGCGGACCTGGCCAAGGGCCACCCCGGTGCCCAGGAGTGGGACGACGCCCTGTCGGACGCGCGCTTCGAGTTCCGCTGGGAGGACCAGTTCAACCTGGCCCTCGACCCGGACACGGCCCGCGAGTTCCACGACGAGACCCTCCCCGCGGAGCCGGCCAAGACCGCGCACTTCTGCTCCATGTGCGGTCCGAAGTTCTGCTCGATGAAGATCTCGCAGGACATCCGCCGCGAGCACGGCGGTGACCTGAAGGCCGACGAGATCGAGGCGGGCATGGCGGAGAAGTCCGCCGAGTTCGCGGCCTCGGGCAACCGGGTCTACCTGCCGCTGGCCGACTGACCCCGGGACCGGACACCGATCCGGGCCCCGGACCCGGACACGGGCCGGCCCGCGACCTCATGGGGGGAGTCGCGGGCCGGCCCGGTGCGGTGGCGGCGCGGGTCCGCCGGCCGCGGGCGGTTCAGGCCACCACGCCGTACCCCGCCCCCAGCCCGCGGCGGGCGAACTCGCGGTTGGCGAGGACCCGTTCGCGCTGCTCGTCGGGGAGTTTGCCCTCCCCGAGGAGACGCTCGCAGCAGTCCAGCGATTCCTGGTACGCGCCGGTCCAGTAGGCCGCGATGGCGAGTTCGTCGAGCGCGCGCCAGTCGTGCCAGGCGTACTCGACGAACAGGATGTCGTCCGGGTACGGGATCCGCACCGCCTGCCGGGCGAACAGGTAGGCCAGCGGCCACCGCTGTTCGACGCGGCAGAGGCGGGCGAGGTCGCCGAGCGCCTCGGCGCGCGTGGGGCGGCTCTCGTGGGCGCGCAGGTAGCGGTCCATCACCTCGGCCGGCGGCCGTCCCAGCTCCGAGGCGATCCGTGCGGCGTAGACCCGGGCGCAGTACGTCTCCTCGACCCAGCCGCCCATGGCGACGCGGTGGTCGTAGGCGGCGAGCGACTTCTCCGGCTCGCCGGCGTCGCGCCAGCTCTGGGCCAGGTAGAACGCGTACCGGGGGTTGCCGGGCTCCTTGGCGAGCCCCTCTTCGAGGATCTTCGCGTCGCGCAGGTACTTCGCCCGCTCGCCGCCCTCCCGCAGGCGGGCCCCTCCGCCGACGATGAGCATGCTGACCCCTTCGAGCACCTCCTGGCTGTGCTCTCGTCCGCAGTCGAGGTACTCGTGCAGCACGCCGACGTAGCGCCAGGGCAGCCGGGTCGAGACGAGCGACGGACGGTAGTGGATGACCGGGCCGTGGTGGACCGCCAGCTTGTACGCGTCGTGCGTCAGGTCCGGCATGCGGAAGCCGGGCTCCACCCGCATCTCGTCGTCCGCGTCGATGAACAGCAGGTAGTCGGCCGTGGAGCGGGCGAGTTCGATGGCCTCCGTGCGGCTGCCGTCGAAGCCCTTCCACGGGCGCTCGTACAGGGTGCCGGGCAGATCGCCGAAGCACTCCCGGATGACGTCCTGGGTGCCGTCCGTCGACCCGGTGTCCACGATCACCCAGGTGTCGATCAGGGGGCGCACCGACTCCAGGCACTTCCGGATGGTCGGAGCCTCGTTCTTGACGATCATGTTCAGGCAGACTGTTGCGCTCAAAGGTCCCGTCCACGGTGTGCGGGCCGCCCCCGGGGGACGGCCAGGCCGGTGTCGGCTCGTGACCGTAGTGAGCGCTTCGGTGCGGTTGTCCACGACTCGCCGAGAGCACTACTGCGGATGCGGCTGTGACGCCACCCACGGGGCGGGGGTCTGCTAGGCCGATGTGTTGACGTCGGGCTCCCAGCGCTCAAGGTGCGGGGTACTTCGTCCGTTTTTCCCGGAGGAAGCTCGAACCCGCGACCGGGGTGTCACCCGTTTCGGCGCGGCCGTACGTTCCGAAGGAGCGCTTTGATGAGTCGTGAGCACAGGACCCGTTCCTCCCTGGGTCCCGTTCCTCGTAGCCGGGCCTGGCAGGTCGGGGGCGCCCTGGCCTCGCTCTCCCTGGTCATGGTCGGCCTGGCCAGCCCCGCCCTCGCAACGGCCCAGGCGATCACCGCCGCCGCCCCCCTGAGCGCCGTCGGGCTCGCGGGCGGAGGGGACGAGTGTGACGAGGACCGCCCGCCGCACGACCGGCCGCCGCACGACCACCCGCAGCAGAACCGTAACGCCGGCAAGCCGCTGACCCAGGAACTGCTGGACCAGTACCTGGGCGGGGGCGACGACGACGGCCCGCGCGGCGACCACGGCGACCACGACCGGTGCCCGTCGGGCGCCACCGGTGCCACGGGCCCGACCGGCCCGACCGGACCGACGGGTCCGACCGGCCCGCGCGGTGAGCAGGGCGAGCAGGGCGTCCCCGGAGCGACGGGTGCGACGGGCGCCACCGGCCCCGGCGGCGGTGCGACGGGCGCGACCGGCCCGGCCGGTGCGACGGGTGCGACGGGCGCGACCGGTGCGACCGGTGCCACGGGCCCCGGCGGCGGCGGTGCGACCGGCGCGACCGGCCCGGCCGGTGCGACGGGTGCCACCGGCGCGACCGGTCCCGCCGGTCCGTGCCAGGACGTCGACGCGTACAACCCGAACAACTCCGAAGAGGTCAAGGCGGTCCTGACCAACGGGACCGCGTACGCGGGCATCCGCCGGATCAGCCCCGACAACAGCGCCTTCTTCTGGGTCAACGTGGGCGCCCGGGATGACTTCCCCGCCAACGCCTGTGCCATCTCCGTCGCGTCCCAGGCGAACGACGTCTCCGTCCAGGTGCTGACCACGGACAACGAGCTCTGGGAGATCACCTGCCGCCGGGTCAACACCATGGGCGAGCGCAGCCTCACCTGTGACGCCGGCTGGACGCAGGTCTCCGGCTTCCCGCCGGCGCTCCTCCAGCGGAAGTTCGGCGACAAGCCGTTCCTGAAGACCAAGCCGAACCACCCGGTCAACAAGATCGCGAAGTCCCACGCGGCCCGGACGCGCTAGTACCCGGCGTACCTGATCCGACGTAGGACCCACACGCAGTACCCCCGCGGCCCGGGCCGCCTCCGGACGTCAGTCCGGCGGGCGGTCCGGGCCGCCCACGTCCGGGCTCGTGAAGTCCGGGGAGGCGGAGCCGGGGCCCTGGCCGGGCGTGCCCGGGCTGGTGAAGCCGGGCCGGCCGTAGCCCAGGGAGGGGATCCGCCCCGCCCCCGGCGTACGCGGCACCGGATAGCCCGATCCGGCCGTCGGGTCGGCCAGGGCGTCGCGCAGGAACGGCACGATGCCCCGCTCGAGCAGCGCGTTCCGCCAGGCCTCCCGGGCGCGGGAGAGCTCGTCGGGGATCGGCACGCCCTCCTCGGCGGCGACCTCCGTGGAGCTGTTGCGCAGGGCCGTGACCAGCAGCGCGATCACCGCGAAGAGCAGGCCGGCCACGGTGAGCCCGCCGAACAGCCAGCCCGCCGTCAGCATCGTCTCGGCGAAGGCGGGCGTCGGCTCGATCAGCTTGAGGCCGTAGCCCACCAACAGGAAGATCAGCATGGCGGTACCGGCGAGGACCGGTGCGAGGACGCCGACGACGGCGCTCACCCCGGCACCGCCGCCCTGCTCGTCGGCGCCGTCCTCGGCGGCCGTCCCGGGGGCCGAGAGGGCCCCGTCGCGCAGTTCCTCCCGTAGCGACACGTAGTGGTCGTACTCGGCCGCCGCGGCGGCGGTCAGCAGGGTGATGGCGGCCAGGGCCATGGTGCGCAGCTGTTCGGCGTTCAGCCGTTCGCCGATGGCGGCGAGTTCGGGCCGTTCGTCCGCCGTGCGCAGCGTCTCGTCGAGGAGCCGGTCGAATTCGGGGCGGTCTTCGGTGAGCAGGTGCGGAGCGCTGGTCATGTGCATCCCCCGATGCTCCGTACGTACCGGTATGCCCGCGTGGATCCGGGGCCCCGGCACAGGACGGAGGAGAGCCTGCTACGGACAGGGCGATGGTAGAGCGCCCCCACCACGCCGTGACAGGGGCTTTGCTGAAATACCCCGCTCCGCGAACGCTCAGTCGCGCAGAGGTAGTTGAACGACGAGCAGCTTGCCCGCCATCGTCACCCCGCCGTCCATCGCGATGGCCAGCCCGTCGGCGTACACGTGCGGCCCGTCCACGGTTTCCGGTCCGTGGGAGTCCTCGCCGTCCTCGGTGCCGACCTCGCCGAGCAGGTACGGGATGGGGCTGTGGCCGTGGACGACGCGGCCGCCGCCGTACGTGGACAGGAGTTCCCGTACGGCCTGGGGGCCGGTCTCCTCGTCGCGGAAGGCGAACCGCTTGGTGAACTTGCGGAAGAGGTCCCAGGTGATGTCGGCGTCGTTGCGGTTGAGCAGCTCGTGGATGGTGTCGTTGACGTCCTCGATCGAGTTGCCGTAGTCGAGGTACGCCGTCGTGTCGGAGTGCAGCAGCAGGTGCCCGTCCTCGAGCGCGGCCGCGTCGAGGCGGGACATCCACTGGAGGTGCACGTCCTCCAGGCGCTCCATGTCGGTGCGCTGGCCGCCGTTGAGCAGCCAGGCGGCCTGGAAGGTGGCGGTGCCGGCGCCGGAGGAGACCGGGGTGTCGCCGAAGCGCTTGGCGCCGATCAGGAGCAGCTCGTGGTTGCCCATCAGGGCCTTGCAGTAGCCGCCGGCGGCGGCGGCCTCGGCGGAGAGCCGCATGACGAGGTCGATGACGCCGATGCCGTCGGGGCCGCGGTCGGTGAAGTCGCCGAGGAACCAGAGCCGGGCGTTACCGGCGGACCAGCGGCATTCGGCGTCGATGAGCTGCTGGGCCTGGAGTTCCCTGATGAGCTCGTCCAGGTAGCCGTGTACGTCGCCCACGACGTAGAGGGGGCCGGGGCCCGAGCCGGAAGTCTCCGGGGGGACGTAGTGGACCTGCACGGTGTCGCCCGGCCCGCCCGCCGCGCCGCGGCCGATGACGGGCAGGTCGCGCTGGGTGGGGGTGTAGCCGTCCGGGTCGTCGCCGCCGTCGTACCCGCCGTCACCGTCGTACGCGCCCTCGCCCGCGGCGCGCTGCTGCGGGACGCTCCCCGTGCCGGGGGGAGCGGCGGTGGGGTGGTCGGCGTGCTCCGGGGCGTAGCCGGGCCGCGGGGGCACGGGCGCGCCGTCCTCGTAGTACGCGGGGTACTCGCCGTACACCGGAGGCTCGCCGGGCAGCACGGCGGGAACGGGATACGGCGCGGGTTCGGTGACCGGCACCCGGAAGTCCCGCAGCGTGTCCGTCCGCATCGCGGGTCCCTGACCGGCCCCCTGAGTCATCGACCCCTCCACCACCGTCGCACTGCCGTACACCTGCGGACCCTCCTCACCTCCGGGGGAGGGGGTCCGTGATGTCGTGCGCCCATCATAGGAATGCGACTCGCGCTCTGTGACGCACCAGGGGTGGTGAATCCCGGCCGGAACCTCTCCTTCCTGCCCTTTTCTCCCGTTTTCGGTGTTGTCGAAATCCTCGGAGGGGCCGTCGGCCGCTCCGGTACGTCGGGCCCGCGGTCAGTCCTGGGACGGGGAACGGGGCGGACTGACCGTCGTGCGGGGCGTCCTGCGCTGCGAGGAGGTACGGATGATCAGCTCGGTGGGCACGACCTGTTCGACGGGGCGCCCGGTGTCCACTCCCTCGATCGCGTCGATCAGCAGCTGTACGACGGCCGTTCCGATCCGCCGGGGCTTGAGGGACAGAGTGGTGATGGGCGGCTCGGTGTTGGCGTAGACGGTGGACTCGCTGCAGCAGACGAGGAGCAGGTCCTCGGGGACCCGCAGCCCGTAGCGCCGGGCGGCGGCGAGGAGGTCGGTGCCGTTGGGGTCGAAGAGCCCGTAGACCGCGTCCGGCCGGTCCGGGCGGGCGAGGAGCCGGTCGGCGGCGACGGCGCCCGCGCACGGGTCGTGGGCGGGGTAGGACTCGTAGACGGGGTCCTGGCCGACGCGCTCGCACCAGTTGAGGTAGGCGGTCGTGGAGAGCCGGGTGTAGGTGTCGGTGGTGGTGCCGGTCAGCAGCCCGATGCGGCGGGCGCCGGCGGCGGCGAGGTGGTCGAGGAGGCCCAGTACGGCGGCCTCGTGGTCGTTGTCCACCCAGGCGGTGACGGGCAGGGTGCCCGCCGGCCGGCCGTCGGAGACCACGGGCAGGCCCTGGCGGACCAGTTCGCTGACGACCGGGTCGTGGTCGGAGGGGTCGATGACGACGGTGCCGTCGAGGGCCACGTTGGACCAGACGTCGTGTCGTGAGGTGGCGGGCAGGATGACGAGGGCGTAGCCGCGGGCGAGCGCGGCGGAGGTGGCGGCCCGGGCCATCTCGGCGAAGTACGCGAATTCGGTGAAGGTGAAAGGTTCATCCCCGTACGTGGTCACGGTCAGGCCGATCAGACCCGACTTGCCGGTACGGAGGGTGCGGGCCGCGGCGGAGGGGCGGTACCCCAGCCGGTCGGCGACCTCGCGGACGTGGCGGCGGGTGGCGTCCGGCAGCCGCCCCTTGCCATTGAGCGCGTCGGAGACGGTTGTGATGGACACGCCCGCCGCGGCGGCCACGTCCCTGATGCCGGCCCGGCCCTGTCGCCCGCCGGCCCGCCGGGTGGTCTCGGTCCGGCTCACCTGGTGCTCCCCTGCTGCTGTCATGGCGAGCCGATAGTAGGGCTCGGAGGGCAGGGTGGTTCGGGTGCATATGCACGCGTTGACAGGCACGATTCTGCATGGTTCGCCACCCCCAATGACCTTGGAAACGAAGCCGTTTGGGGCTCGGGGCTGAGAGTCGGGCTTGTCGGCCGCTACGAACATGCCAAAACGGCGCCGTCGCGGACGGGTCGCAACTCACCTGCACGAGGGACGCGCGCCACGGCGCAGGCCACCGGCGCGCGCATATATGCGTGCGCTCCCCCTGTGTTCCTGGCGCCCACCATTCTCGTATCGGCGGAATCCTCATAAGGTGAGCAGTATTGAGTCGACCCAGACGTCGACCGGACGGTCGAGGAGGACCTGCGGTGAGCGAGAAGAGCCCGAAGCTGCGCGCCGAGCTGGACGGCATCCCCACCTACAAGCCCGGCAAGCCCGCCGCCGCGGGCGGGGCCGTCGCTTTCAAGTTGTCCTCGAACGAGAACCCGTACCCGCCGCTGCCGGGGGTACTGGAGACCGCGGTGGCGGCCGCCGGACGTTTCAACCGCTACCCCGACATGGCCTGCACCGGGCTCGTGAACGAGCTGGCGGATCGTTTCGGGGTGCCGGTCGAGCACATCGCCACGGGCACCGGCTCGGTGGGCGTGGCCCAGTCGCTGATCCAGTCGACGGCCGGCCCGGGTGACGAGGTGATCTACGCATGGCGGTCCTTCGAGGCGTACCCGATCATCACGCAGATCTCCGGTGCGACGTCGGTGCAGGTGCCGCTGACGGACGGGGACGTGCACGACCTGGACGCGATGGCGGCAGCGATCACCGACCGCACCCGCCTGATCTTCGTCTGCAACCCCAACAACCCCACCGGCACCGCCGTGCGCCGCGCGGAGCTGGAGCGCTTCCTGGACCGGGTGCCCTCGGACGTGCTGGTGGTGCTGGACGAGGCGTACCGCGAGTTCGTGCGCGACACCGACGTGCCGGACGGCCTCGAGCTCTACCGCGACCGCCCGAACGTGGCCGTGCTGCGTACGTTCTCCAAGGCGTACGGGCTGGCCGGCCTGCGCGTCGGCTTCGCGGTGGCGCACGAGCCGGTGGCCGCGGCGCTGCGCAAGACGGCGGTGCCCTTCGGTGTGAGCCAGCTCGCGCAGGACGCGGCGGTGGCCTCGCTGCGGGCCGAGGACGAGCTGCTGGGCCGGGTCGGGGCCCTGGTGTGCGAGCGCAAGCGGGTCCACGAGACGCTGCTGGCGCAGGGCTGGACGGTTCCGGACACCCAGGCCAACTTCGTGTGGATGCGGCTGGGGGAGCGGACCCTCGACTTCGCCGAGGCCTGCGAGAAGGCCGGTGTGGTGGTCCGGCCCTTCGCGGGCGAGGGCCTGCGGGTCACGATCGGTGAGACCGAGGCGAACGACCTCTTCCTGCATGCGGCGGAGGCGTTCTTCAAGGAGCTGTAGTCGGGGAGCGGTGGTCAGGGCTGCCCTGGTCAAGCTGCCGGGGTAGGGGCTGCCGGGGTCGGGTCTGCCGGGGTCGGGGGCTGTGGCCGTCCGGCGGCGGTGCGGGGTGCCGGGGCCGTCAGACCAGTTCCACGCGGATGGGGTCGCCGTCGCGGACGGTGGCCAGGAGGCGGGGGTCGCCGTCGAACGAGCCGAGCACGTTGCAGGGGCTCGCCAGGCGGCTCTCGCCTCCGCGCGAGATGGGCGTGGGCCCGTAGGGCAGCGCGAGTGCGTCGCCCTCGGTCCAGAAGGCGACCGTGCCGGGCTCGACGACCTGCCGGGCGTCGGCCTCCAGGGCGACGGAGACGCCGGTGTCGAAGTAGACCTCCTCGCCCCAGGTGTTCGCGGAGGCGGAGATCGGGAGGGCCGCGGCCAGCGCCTTGCTGGTCGGGGTCTCGTCGAGGGTCG
The DNA here is from genome assembly GCF_040651895.1 of Streptomyces sp. NPDC048352. Taxonomy (NCBI): domain Bacteria; kingdom Bacillati; phylum Actinomycetota; class Actinomycetes; order Kitasatosporales; family Streptomycetaceae; genus Streptomyces; species Streptomyces sp. NPDC048352. The sequence goes on along the minus strand of NZ_JBEZKZ010000002.1, from coordinate 105,355 downwards.
CGGTGAGCAGGCCCGCAGGCCAGGAGATTCGTATCTGCATGGCCGTATTCAACAATCTGTTGAATTTCTTGGCTAGGGGCCGATAAAGGGGGACCCCCCTTGAAGGGGGCCGTGGGTGGTAGGACATAATGCTTGTGAATGTGAACGCGTTCACAAGCGTGTCCTGCTTCCTCCCTGTATGAGAGGGAACCCGCCAGGCAGACTGCCCGCTGTGACCACGGCGACGACAAGGAGAAGACGACGTGGACCTAGCTTTGGCGCCTGAGACATTGGCGCGCTGGCAGTTCGGCATCACCACCGTCTACCACTTCCTCTTCGTGCCGCTCACGATCTCGCTCGCCGCGCTGACCGCCGGCCTGCAGACCGCGTGGGTCAGGACCGAAAAGGAGAAGTACCTCAGGGCCACGAAGTTCTGGGGCAAGCTTTTCTTGATCAATATCGCGATGGGTGTCGTCACCGGCATCGTCCAGGAGTTCCAGTTCGGCATGAACTGGTCCGACTACTCGCGGTTCGTGGGCGACGTCTTCGGCGCCCCGCTGGCGTTCGAGGCCCTGATCGCCTTCTTCTTCGAGTCGACCTTCATCGGTCTGTGGATCTTCGGCTGGGACAAGCTGCCGAAGAAGATCCACCTGGCCTGCATCTGGATGGTCTCCCTCGGCACCGTCCTGTCCGCCTACTTCATCCTGGCGGCCAACTCCTGGATGCAGCACCCGGTCGGGTACCGCATCAACGAGGAGCGGGGCCGGGCCGAGCTCACCGACTTCTGGCGGGTCCTCATCCAGGACACGGCGCTCACCCAGTTCTTCCACACCATCACGGCCGCGTTCCTCGTCGGCGGCGCGTTCATGGTCGGCATCGCCGCCTTCCAGCTAGCGCGCACCAAGCACGTCCCGGTGATGCGCAGCTCGCTCAGGCTCGGCCTGGTCGTCATGATCATCGCCGGTATGGGCACCGCGATCAGCGGCGACCTGCTCGGCAAGGTGATGTACAAGCAGCAGCCGATGAAGATGGCCGCCGCCGAGGCCCTGTGGGACGGCGAGGCGCCGGCCCCCTTCTCCGTCTTCGCCTACGGGGACGTGGAGAAGGGCCACAACAAGGTCGCCGTCGAGGTTCCGGGCCTGCTGTCCTTCCTCGCCAACGACGACTTCACCTCCTTCGTCCCCGGCATCAACGACGTCAACAAGGCCGAGCAGGAGAAGTTCGGCCCCGGCGACTACCGCCCCAACATCCCGGTCGCCTACTGGGGCTTCCGCTGGATGATCGGCTTCGGCATGGCCTCCCTCGGGATCGGGGTCCTGGGGCTGTGGCTGACGCGCAAGCGGTTCCTGCTTCCGCCGGGACTGCGCACCGGTGAGGACGAGGTCCCCCATCTCGTCCTCTTCAAGAAGGCGCTCAGCCCCCGGTTCGGCCGTCTGTACTGGATCGTCGCGCTGTGGACCATGCTGTTTCCGCTGATCGCCAACTCCTGGGGCTGGATCTTCACCGAGATGGGCCGCCAGCCCTGGGTGGTCTACGGCGTGCTGCGCACCAGGGACGCGGTCTCGCCGAACGTCTCGCAGGGTGAGGTGATCACCTCGATGACCGGCTTCACGCTGCTCTACGCCGTGCTCGCGGTGATCGAGGTCCGGCTCCTGGTGAAGTACGTCAAGGCCGGCCCGCCCGAGCTCACCGAGGCCGACCTGAACCCGCCCACCAGGGTCGGCGGGGACGACAAGAACGCCGACCGGCCGATGGCCTTCTCGTACTGAGGCTGGGGAGACCACACCATGGAACTTCACGACGTCTGGTTCGTACTGATCGCGGTCCTGTGGACCGGATACTTCTTCCTGGAGGGCTTCGACTTCGGCATCGGTGTCCTGACCAAGCTGCTCGCCCGCGACCGCACGGAGAAGCGGGTCCTGATCAACACGATCGGGCCCGTCTGGGACGGCAACGAGGTCTGGCTGCTCACGGCGGGCGGTGCCACCTTCGCCGCCTTCCCGGAGTGGTACGCGACCCTGTTCTCCGGCTTCTACCTGCCGCTGCTGCTCATCCTGGGCTGCCTCATCGTCCGGGGCGTCGCCTTCGAGTACCGCCACAAGCGGTCCGAGGAGCGGTGGCAGACCAACTGGGAACACGCGATCTTCTGGACCTCGCTGATCCCGGCCTTCCTGTGGGGCGTGGCCTTCGCCAACATCGCGCACGGCGTGAAGATCGACCGGAACATGGAGTACGTCGGCAGCGTCCTCGACCTGCTCAACGTCTACTCGGTCCTCGGCGGCCTCGTCACCCTCACGCTGTTCACCTTCCACGGCGCGGTCTTCGCCTCGCTCAAGACCGTCGGGGACATCCGGGACCGTGCCCGCGTGCTGGCGACCCGGCTGGGTGCGGTGACGGCGGTCCTGGCCCTCGTCTTCCTGATCTGGACCCAGGTCTCGCGCGGTGACGGCTGGAGCCTGATCGCCATGGCCGTCGCGGTCCTGGCGCTGGTCGCGGCCCTCGGGTGCAACCTGGCGGGCCGTGAGGGCTGGGCGTTCGCCCTGTCGGGGCTCACCATCGCGGCGGCCGTCGCGATGCTCTTCCTGACGCTGTTCCCGAACGTCATGCCGTCCTCACTGGACGAGGCCTGGAGCCTCACGGTCACCAACGCCTCGTCCACCCCGTACACCCTGAAGATCATGACCTGGTGCGCCGCCGTGGCCACTCCCCTGGTCATGCTCTACCAGGGCTGGACGTACTGGGTGTTCCGCAAGCGGATCGGTACCCAGCACATCGTCGACGCGCACTGAGCCGCGCGCGTCACTCCTGCCCGACCCTGCCGAGGGGATGTTTCACGTGAAACCGATCGACCCGCGCCTGCTGCGGTACGCCCGTTCCACCCGCCTCTTCCTGGGGGCGGTGGTGGCCCTCGGGCTCGCCGGAGCGGGGCTGGTCATCGGCCAGGCGGTGCTCATCGCCGAGATCGTGGTCGGGACCTTCGAGCAGGGACTCGACGGCACCGCGCTCCGGACGCCACTGCTGCTGCTCGCGGCAGTGGCGCTGGGGCGCGGGCTGGTCGCCTGGCTCACGGAGCTGGCCGCGCACCGGGCGAGCGCGGCGGTCAAGTCAGAACTGCGGGGCAGGCTGCTGGACCGGGCCGCCGCCCTGGGGCCCGGATGGCTCAGCGGACAGCGGACCGGATCGCTGGTGTCCCTGGCCACACGGGGTGTGGACGCGCTCGACGACTACTTCTCCCGCTACCTGCCCCAGCTGGGGCTCGCGGTGGTGGTCCCGGCGGCGGTCCTCGCCCGGATCGTCACCGAGGACTGGGTGTCGGCGGCCATCATCCTGGTCACCCTGCCGCTCATCCCGCTCTTCATGATCCTCATCGGCATGGCCACCCAGACCCGGATGGACCGCCAGTGGCGGCTGCTGTCCCGGCTGTCGGGCCACTTCCTCGACGTGGTGGCGGGGCTTCCGACGCTGAAGGTCTTCGGGCGGGCCAAGGCGCAGGCCGAGTCGATCCGCAAGATCACCGACGACTACCGCCAGGCCACGATGCGTACCCTGCGCATCGCCTTCCTCTCCTCGTTCGCGCTGGAGCTGCTCGCCACGCTCTCGGTGGCGCTCGTCGCCGTGACCGTCGGCATGCGGCTCGTGCACGGGGAGCTGGACCTGTACACCGGCCTGGTCATCCTCATCCTCGCGCCGGAGGCCTATCTGCCGCTGCGGCAGGCGGGGGCGCAGTACCACGCGGCCGCCGAGGGGCTGGCCGCCGCCGAGGAGATCTTCGAGGTCCTGGAAACCCCGGCCCCCGCCTCCGGCGGCGGTGCCGCAGTGCCGGCCACCGGGCTGCGGATCGCGCTCGACGGGGTGGAGGTCCGGTACGAGGGCCGCGGCGCGAGTTCGCCCGCACCCGTGTCGCTCGTGGTGGAGCCCGGCGAGTGCGTGGCCCTCACCGGGCCGAGCGGGGCCGGCAAGTCCACCCTGCTGAACGTGCTGCTGGGCTTCGTGGCCCCCACCTCCGGACGGGTGCGGATCGGGGACACGGACCTGACCGCGCTCTGCCTCGAACAGTGGCGGGAGCGGATCGCGTGGGTGCCCCAGCGGCCGCACCTGTTCGCGGGGACCATCGCCGAGAACGTCCGCCTCGCCCGGCCCGGGGCCGATGACGACGCGGTCGAGGCGGCCCTGCGCGACGCCGGTGCCTGGGAGTTCGTCTCCGCCCTGCCGCACGGCGCGCGGACCGAGCTCGGCGAGGGCGGGGCCGGGCTGTCCGCCGGTCAGCGCCAGCGGCTGGCGCTGGCCCGGGCGTTCCTCGCGGACCGGCCGGTACTGCTGCTGGACGAGCCGACGGCCGCCCTGGACGGGGAGACCGAGGCCGCGGTCGTGGAGGCCGTACGCCGCCTCGCGGTCGGGCGGACCGTGCTGCTGGTGGTGCACCGGCCGGCGCTGCTGGCGGTCGCCGACCGGGTGGTGGCGCTGGGCGAGGGCGCTGCGGCCCGTGCGTCCCGGGACGCCGGTGCGGGGACGGCCCCCGGCGGTGCGGCGGTGGCGTCCGACCCCGGGGAGTGGATCCTCGGGGGCGCGGCGGAGCGGGCCGACGGCGGCCCGGGCGGCGCGGGCGCCGACGGCTCCGGATCGGCCGGGGACCCGCTGCGGCGGGTGCGGGCCGTGGCCGCGCCCTGGCAGGGCCGGTTCCGGCTCGGGCTGCTGCTCGGGGCGCTGGCCGTCGGGAGCAGCGTCGGGCTGATGGCCGTGTCCGGGTGGCTGATCTCCCGGGCCTCGCAGCAGCCGCCGGTCCTCTACCTGATGGTGGCCGTCACGGCGACGCGGGCCTTCGGCATCGGGCGGGCCGTGTTCCGCTACGCCGAGCGGCTCGTGTCGCACGACGCCGTCCTGCGGATGCTCGCCGGGCTGCGGGTGGCGGTGTACCGGCGGCTGGAGCGGATCGCCCCCGCCGGACTGCGCGAACAGCGGCGCGGGGACCTGCTGACCCGGCTGGTGGCGGACGCCGACGCACTTCAGGACTACTGGCTGCGGTGGCTGCTCCCGGTGGGTACCGCGGTGCTCGTCGGCACCGGATCGGTGGCCTTCACCGCCTGGCTGCTGCCCGGGGCGGGGGCGGCGCTCGCGGTGGGGCTGCTCGCCGCCGGGGTGGGGGTGCCGCTGCTCAGCGGGGCCTGCGCGCGGCGTGCGGAGCGGCGGCTGGCGCCCGCCCGCGGCGAACTCGCCACCCGCGTGGCCGACCTGCTGACCGGTACCGCCGAACTGACGGTGGCCGGAGCCCTGGCCGGCCGCAAGGAGCGGGCGCGGGAGAGCGACGGGGTGCTGACCCGGATCGCCTCGCGCGGGGCCGCGGCCACCGGGCTCGGCGGGGGGCTGTCCGCCCTGGTGTGCGGGCTCACGGTGGTGTGCGCCGCGCTCGCCGGCGCGGGGGCCGTCGCGGAGGGCCGGCTGTCCGGGGTGGCCATGGCGGTGGTGGTGCTGACCCCGCTCGCCGCCTTCGAGGCCGTCAGCGGGCTGCCGCTGGCCGTCCAGTACCGGCAGCGCGTGCGCCGCAGCGCCGAGCGGGTGTACGAGGTCGTCGACGCTCCGGTGCCCGTCGCCGAGCCGGCCGACCCCCGTGCGCTGCCGGCCTCGCCCTTCCCCCTGCGGCTGACCGGACTCGCCGCCCGCCACGGCGGGCAGGAACGGGACGCGCTGCACGGGCTGGACCTGACGCTGGAGGCCGGACGGCGGATCGCGGTCGTCGGGCCGTCGGGTTCGGGCAAGACCACCCTGGCGCAGGTCCTGCTGCGCTTCCTGGACCCGCGCGAAGGCTCGTACACCCTCGGTGGGACGGACGTGCGCGCCCTCGACGGCGACGACGTGCGCCGGGTCGTGGGCCTGTGCGCCCAGGACGCGCACCTCTTCGACAGCTCGGTGCGCGAGAACCTGCGGCTGGCCCGCACGGGGGCGAGCGAGGAGCAGCTGCGCGAGGCGCTCGCCGCCGCCCGGCTGCTGGGGTGGGCCGACGGGCTCCCGGACGGGCTGGACACCCTGGTCGGGGAGCACGGGGAGCGGATCTCCGGCGGGCAGCGCCAGCGGCTGGCACTGGCCCGGGCGCTGCTCGCGGACTTCCCCGTCCTCGTCCTGGACGAGCCGGCCGAGCACCTGGACCTGGCGACCGCGGACGCCCTGACGGCCGACCTGCTGGCGGCCACCGAGGGCCGGACCACCGTGCTGATCACGCACCGGCTCGCGGGCCTGGCGGCAGTGGACGAGGTGCTCGTACTGGACCGGGGAGCGGTCGTCCAGCGGGGTGCCTACGCGGAGCTGGCGGAGGTGGAGGGGCCGCTGCGCAGCCTTCTGGAGCGGGAACGGGAGGCCGACGGGGCGCTGGCCGGTGCGGCGGGCTGACCTGCCCTGGGGAACCCCGCTCCCTCCGGAGCCCCCGAGCTCTCCGGAACGCGCGCTGACTTTCCCCGCCAAAGGGGACTAACTAGGCTCAAGGGCATGTCGCTGGAGGAGTCGCAGGAGCCGCCGGAGTCCCCTGGGGACGCACCGGATCCGCTGGAATCCCGTGGGAAGGCACCGGCTCCGGATCCGCTGGAGGCCGCCACTCAGGCCACCCGGAGCCTGCAAGGGCTGTCCACCGAGCTGACCGCGCGCGTCCCCCAGCTGCTGGAGGCCATGCGCTCGGTCGGTACCGGCCTCGAACTGCACTCCACGCTTGACCGCATCTGCGAGACGGCCGCCGAGCTCGCGGACGCCCGCTACGCGGCGATCGGGGTCGTGGACACGGACGGTCCGGGCCTCTCGGACTTCGTCACCTTCGGCGTCAACAGCGAGCTGGCGAGCACGATCGGGCACCGCCCCGACGGGAAGCGGGGCCTGCTCGGGGCGCTCATCTCCCATCCGGACACGGTCCGGCTCGCGGACCTGGCGAAGGATCCCCGGTCGGCGGGCTTCCCCGCCCACCACCCGCCCATGAAGAGCTTCCTCGGCGTGCCGATCCGGGTGCAGGGGGAGATCTTCGGGAATCTCTACCTCGCCGAGAAGCACGGCGGCGGCGAGTTCAACGACTACGACGTCCACATGGTCCGGGTGCTGGCCACGGAGGCGGGCATCGCCATCGGCAACGCCCGGCTGTACGAGGCCGCCACCCAGCGCGAGCGCTGGATCGACGGCTCGGTGGCCGTCACCACCGCCCTGCTGTCCGGCGGGGACGCGGACGACGCCCTCGCGGTGGTGGCCGAACAGGCCAGGCGCCTGGCCGACTCCGCCGCCGGGATCGTGATGCTGCCGGCGCAGGAAGGCGGCATGGAGATCGTCGCCGTCTCCGCGGACAACCCGGCCACCTCGCTCGGCCTGGTCGTCCCCGCCGAGAGCCCGGTGGTGGACAAGCTCCTGCGGGGCGAGCCGGTCTTCGTGGAGGACGCCGCCGCCGACCCCCGCATGATCAGCAGGCTGACCAGACCGTACGGGCCCTGCATGATGCTGCCGCTGCACAGCGGCGGGCGGGTCCTGGGCGCGCTCGTCACCCCGCGGGCCCGGGGCGCCAGGCCCTTCACCGAGTCGGAGCGGACGCTCGCCACGCAGTTCGCCTCTCAGGCAGCCCTCGCCCTGATGATGGCCGAGGCCCAGCGCGACCGGGAGCGGCTCGCGGTGTTCGAGGACCGCGACCGGATCGCCCGGGACCTGCACGACCTCGTCATCCAGCGGCTCTTCGCCACCGGGATGATGCTGGAGGGCGCGCAGCGCCGGTCCGTCGTCCCGGAGGTCCGCGACGGCGTGGGCAAGGCCGTGGACGAGCTCGACGTGACGATCCAGGAGATCCGCACCGCGATCTTCGCGCTCCAGCAGGGGCCGGCGGAAGCTCCGTCGGGGCTGCGCACCCGTGTCCTGCGGGAGATCAACATGGCGGCCGTGCCCCTGGGCTTCAAGCCCGCGCACCGCTTCGTCGGCCCCCTCGACACGGTCGTCGGCGAACTGGTCGGCAAGAACCTGATCGCCGCCCTGCGCGAGGCGCTGTCGAACGCGTTCCGGCACGCGGACGCGTCCCGGATCGAAGTCCTGGTCGACGCCACCGCCAGCCTGCCCGACGGCCGGCCCGGCGTACGGCTGGAGGTCGCCGACGACGGCGTGGGCATGCCGGAGGGCGGCCGGCGCAGCGGGCTGCGGAACCTGCGCCGCAGGGCGGAGTCGCTCGGCGGCTCCAGCTGGTACGGACCCGGCCTCGGGGAGGACGACGCCGGGACCACCCTGGTGTGGGAGGCCCCGCTGTGAGGCGCCCCCGCCGGTGGGTGGCGAGGCGCTAGCCGCGCGTGGCGCGCTCGGCCAGCATCCGTTCGATGACGACGGCGACCCCGTCCTCGTTGTTGGCGACCGTGCGGCCCGACGCGGCCGCGATCACATCCGGGTGGGCGTTGCCCATCGCGTACGAGGTTCCGGCCCAGCGGAGCATTTCCACGTCGTTCGGCATGTCTCCGAAGGCGACGACCTCGGCGGCGGAGATACCGCGTTCGGCGCAGCACAGTTCCAGGGTGCTGGCCTTGGACACCCCGAGTCCGCTGATCTCCAGGAGAGCGGTCGGGCTGGAGCGGGTGATCGAGGCGTAGGCGCCCGCAGCGGACCGCGCCAGGGCGAGGAACTCGTCCGGGGCCATTTCTGCGTGGTGGGCGAGCAGCTTCAGGACCGGCGCCGCCCGGTCTTCGGACTCCTCGTGGAGGAGCTTCTCGGCGGTGGCGACCGTGGCACCCGGGTCCTGGAAGAACGGCGGGTAGGCCGGTTCGTAGTTGATGCCGGTGGTCATCTCGACCGCGAAGGAGGTGCCGGGGGCGGCCTTCCGCAGGGTGTCCACAACCGTGAGCGCGGTGGCCCGGGGCAGCGCCCTGACCTGCACGAATTCCCGGCCGGCGTGGAGGTCGACGACGGCGGCGCCGTTCGCGCAGATCGCCAGCCCGTGGCCGTGCACGTGATCGCTGACCACGTCCATCCAGCGGGCGGGGCGGCCGGTGACGAAGAAGACCTCGATCCCGGCCTCCTCGGCGGCGGCGAGCGCGGCGACCGTGCGGAGCGAGACGGACTTGTCGTCGCGCAGCAGGGTGCCGTCGAGGTCGGTGGCGATGAGCCGGGGTGCGGGGGTTGGCCCGTCCGGGCGCTGAGGAGCCGAGGTCACCGCTCCATCTTCACCCATGGGCCCCTGCCGCCGGACCATGATCGCGCAGAGATGTTTCACGTGAAACCGTCCGGCCCCGGCCCGGCGGGCATGTTTCACGTGAAACACGCGTCCCGTGTCGCGGGCGGCGCCGGCCGGGCCCGGAGGGGCGAGGTGTCGTTGGTGTACAGGACACGGACCGCCGTACGCTCAAGGGCATGACTCTGCGCCTGAGCACTGTGATCCTGCCGGTACGCCCGTGGCACGAGGGAGGACGCGACCAGTGGGAGCGGGCCGAGCGCCTCGGTTTCCACACCGCCTACACCTATGACCACCTGACCTGGCGGACCTTCCGCGACGGTCCCTGGTTCGGCGCGGTCCCGACCCTGACCGCCGCTGCCGCCGTCACCGAGCGGGTCCGCCTGGGCACCCTGGTCACGTCGCCGAACTTCCGCCACCCGGTGACCCTGGCCAAGGACCTGATGTCGCTGGACGACATCTCGGGCGGCCGCATCACCCTCGGCATCGGCGCGGGTGGCAATGGCTTCGACGCGACCGCGCTGGGCCAGGAGGAGTGGAGCCCGCGCGAGCGGGCGGACCGGTTCGCCGAGTTCGTACCGCTGCTGGACCGGCTGCTGACCGAGAAGGCGCTCACCCACCACGGCACCTTCTACTCCGCCCAGGACGCCCGCAGCATCCCCGGGTGCACCCAGCGCCCGCGCCTGCCGTTCGCCGTCGCGGCGACCGGCCCGCGGGGAGTGAAGCTTGCGGCGAGCCACGGCCAGGCCTGGGTGACCGCCGGGGACCCGAAGGTCTTCCAGGGCACGCCCGACCAGTCGCTGGAGGCCCTCCGCACCCAGTACGGGCGGCTGGAGAAGGCCCTGGCGGAGATCGGCCGGGACTCCGACTCCATCGAGAAGGTGCTGCTGACGGGCTTCACCCCGGAGCGCAGCACCATGCTGGCGTCCGTGGACGCGTTCGTCGACTTCGCGGGTCGCCACCGCGAGCTGGGCTTCACCGAGCTGGTGATCCACGCGCCGATCCCGGACTCCGACTTCGCCGCCGACGAGGCCGTCTTCGAGCGGATCGCCACCGAGGCGCTCTCCCAGCTGGGCGAATAACCGCCCCACCGGAACCGGTGGGCCAGCCGAGCCGGCGGCCCACCGGAACCGGCCGGAGCCGCCGCCACACGGCGGGGCCCCGGTCGGCCGGGCGGTCAGGCGGCCAGCAGAGTCGTGATGATCCGGCGTGCCTGCGGGAGCAGCCACTCCGGGGCCGTCCCCTCGGGCAGCGACTCGACCTCCTCCACCAGGGCCGAGATCCTGGCCGCGCCCTCGGCCGGCCGGCCCAGCTCGTGGTCGGTCCAGGCGGCGTTGTTCAGGCACTGGAAGCGGTCCTGGAGGTACTCCGCCCCGAGCCGCGCGTACAGCTCGGCCGCCCGCTCCCACCACTGGATCTCCTCCAGCCGCAGTGCCTCGACGGCGGCGGGGCTCAGAGCGTCCCCGGACGGGGAGTCCTCGGCGTCCTCCGGCGCCAGGGAGCCCACGAGCCGGTCCAGTACCTGTGCCAGCTGGTGCCAGGTCTGAGCCAGTTCGGCGAGCAGCTCCGGGTCCTCGGGGTCACCGGCCGCCAGGGCCGCCTCCAGGACTCCGGCGGCCTCCTCCATCAGGGCCCGAGCGGCTGCCGCGGTCGCCTCCGTGACCTCCTCGCGCAGCCCCAGCCAGGCCAGCGAGCGCAGGATCCGGACCTCGGAGACCACCGCGTCCCCGGTCAGGCGGCGCAGCTCCAGAGCGCGCCGGTACGCGGCGATCGCCTCCTCGGCCAGGCCGGCGTCGGAGAGGCAGTCGGCGGCGGCCTGCGCGAAGCCCGCCTGGGGCCGCGGGTCCTCCCAGTCCTCGACCAGTTCCGCGGCCAGCAGGAACTGCTCCGACGCGGCCCGCGACTCGCGCAGGTCGCGGAGCAGGTTGCCCAGGAACTCCCGCGCCGAGACCGCCTGTCCGTCGCCGTGTTCCAGCAGGTCGGGCAGCGCGGACTGGAGCACCTCCGCCGCGTCGGCGGTCCGGCCGCTCCGGGCGTAGGCCTGGGCCAGCATCCACCGGGCCTGGGCCCCCCCGTCGGCGGCCAGTCCCGCCTGGTCGAACCAGTGCGCCGCCGTGAGGGCGTGCTCGGCGGCCTCCGCCTGCGCGTCCCGCCGCCGCAGCAGGACGTCCGCGAGCGTGAGGCGTACGAGGCCCTGCTGTTCGGGGTCGGTCACCTCGGCGGAGTGCTCCAGGGCGGACCGCGCAGCCTCCTCCGCCTCCTCGGGCCGCCCCAGCGACAGCAGCACCCCGGCCCGCAGGGCGAGCAGGTCCGCCGCCTGCCAGGGCCGGCCCACCTCGACCGACCGGGCCGCGGAGGCGGCCAGCAGCTCCAGGGCGCGGTCGGTGTCACCCCGCGAGAGCGTCAGCCGGCCCAGCATCTCCTCGGCCTCGGCGGCCAGATCCGGGAGGGCCGCCCCGTAGGCGGACACGAAGGAGGCGAGCTCGGCCGCCAGCAGCTGGTGGCCGTGGTCGTGGCCCTCCCCGCCCCCGTGGCCCTCCGCGTGCCCGTGGCCCTCCCCGTGCCCGTGGCCCTCCCCGTGCCCGTGGTCGTGCTCGTGCGCGGCCTCCGCCGAGCGCAGGTACGGCTCCATGCGCAGCGCGGACAGCTCCGCGACCGCGATCCGGCGGGCCCGCAGGGGTTCCCCCGCGTCCAGTGCCTCCGCGGCGTGCAGCCCCGCCGCCAGGAGCCTGCGGACCTCGCCGGGCGCCGCCCCGGCCTGCGCGGCCGCGCTCGCCAGCCGCAGCTCGGCGAGGGCGGCGCGTTCGGCCTGCCCCAGCGCGCGGTAGCCGTCGCGTACGGCCGCCAGCAGTTCCGCCGCCCCGGGGGCTCCGGCCCGAGCGGCCGTCAGCGCCCGGTGATCGGCCAGCTCGGCGCGCAGCAGCGGGTCCAGCTCCGGCTCCGGCAGCGCGGAGGCCCGTACGGCCACCTCCTCCCACAGCCGGTCGGTGTCCGGGTGGCCGGTGTCGCGGGCGGTCCGGGCCCGCGTGACGAGCTCGGCGAACCCGGCGGCGGTCGCCGGCGCGGGAGCGGGGACCGGTGCCGGCGCTGCCGGGGCCGGCTGCGGGAGGGCGGCACTGCGTACCCCCAAGGGCAGCACGTCGGCCAGCGGGGCCTGGGCGAGCCGTTCCAGGAGCCGCTCCGAGACACGGGTGGTGCCGTTGCGGACGTCGAACCGCCGTGCGATGGCCACGGCCTCCCCGCGCAGGACGCCGTACAGCTCCTCGACGGTCTGGGGTGAGCCCTCGTAGGGCACCGTCGGATCGGCGCCGTGGCCGAGTTCCACCAGCCGCCGCAGCAGGACGGCGACCCCGGCGTAGAAGTCCATCTGCGTCTTGACGTCCACGAGCGGCCGCAGGTGCGCACCGTGTTCGGCGAGGATCTCCACACCGCGCGCCTCGTTGCCGGTGAGGGCGCAGAACTCGATGTGCTGGCCGATCGAGCGCAGCAGGCTCTCCTTGCCCCGCGCCATCCGGTAGCCGCGCAGGTGGTGCGAGCGGGCCTCGTCGGTGCGGCCGAGGCGCAGCAGGGGGACCAGCGAGCGGGCGAGCACCCGGTGCGGCTCCTCCATGCACGTCTGCTCGCCGTTGAGCACGGGCTCCCAGACCTCGATCGCCTTGGCGTGCTCGCCCTTGGTCGCCCAGAACACGCCCTGCGAGTTGGTCTCGCAGGCGTGGCAGTCGCTCATCGCGTCCCGCTCGGCCGCACGCCACTGGGCCATGGCGCGCTCGGCGCGCTCGTCGTCCCCGATGGCGTCGGCGAGGAAGTACTCGGACTGGCGTACCGCCCGCTCGCTGTACCCGGCGATCCGGTAGCGCTTCTCCATGTCCTCCAGGTAGCCGGTGACGGAGGAGACGGGCACGTCGGGGGAGCTGATGATCTGGCCCGAGACCCACTTGAAGCGCCAGAAGAGGGAGTGCGCGTCGCCCGCGTCGAAGGCCGCGGGGTCGCGGTCGTACTCCTGGAGCAGGCGGGCGAAGGGGACCACCATGCGGCTGCGCTCGGCGCTGTACTCGTAGGCGTCGATCTGGTTGACCAGCGCGAGCCGGAACACCTCGCTGTCACCGCAGACCTCGGCGGCGGCGGTCAGCGCCTCCGCCTGGGCGTTGCGCGCGGCGCCGTGCGGCAGGCCGTGGTTCTCGTGCAGGGCGCGCCGGATCTCCTCGGCCGTCAGGGTGCTCACTTCTCGTCCTCCTGGGACTGGGCGGTCGTGGTGTCGACGGAATGGGTCGCCCATTCCAGGAGCCCGAGGAAGGCCCGGTTGAGCAGGGCGGAATCGGCCGGGCGCAGCGGTCGCTGGGACATCAGCAACGCCTGGCCGTAGAGCGATTCGACGGCGGTGCCCGCGAGCGTCGGGTCGGGCAGGCCCGCGATCCGACGGATCAGGGGGTTGTTGTGGTTCAGGACGAGGCGGGCACGCGGGCCGGAGCCGCGCAGCGAGCCGAGGATCCCGCTCCACAGGGAGTCGGCCGACTCGAGTGCAGTGGTCCGGTCCCGCTCCTGGCGGGCCTGGCGGTCGTCGAGGTAGAGCGCGGGCACGGCGACGGGCTGGAAGGCGCGCAGCACCACGTCGCAGCTCTGCGGTTCCAGGCGGGTACGGGCGGTGGACAGGAAGGCGGCGAGGGACAGCTCGACGGAGGTGGGGACCGGGTCGAGGCGGTCGGTGACGGCCCCGGCGTCCAGCTCGGTGACCTTCAGGTCGGGGCGGACGGAAGGCAGCAGCGCCAGCAGGTCGGCGTCGTAGGTGTAGCCGGCGTTGACGATGCCGAGCCCGTGGGCCGCCGCGATCGGCGCGATCTGGCGGAACTCCTCGACGGTGCGCGTGAAGTGGATCTCGGCGTGGGCGGCCGTGAACTCCTCCAGGCTCATCGATCCGTCGCTGGTCTCGAACGGCAGCCACGGCAGCATCAGGCCGAGCAGTTCGGCGTCGTGCCGGGCGAGGGACTTCACACCGAGGTGGTGGACGCTCAGGAAGGCCGCCAGCCGGTCGGGTTCGCTCGCGGCGAGTTCGGCGAGCCAGGCCCGGATGCGGGCGCCGAGGGCTTCGCGTACGGCGGCCAGGGTCTCGTCGTCGTAGAGGTTCTCGCGGGAGGCCGTGGGCCGCAGGGTGTCGGTGTCGAGGACGGCGCGGACGAAGAAGGCCCAGTCGGGCAGCAGGTTGTCGGCCTGGTCGGTCAGCAGCATGCCCTTGAGGTGGACGCGGTGTCCGGCCCGGTGGGCGGGGCTGGTCGGTTCGGGCAGGACGTACGCGACTCCGCGCACGCCGGCCACCGGCAGGTCGAGGTCGATGCTGTCGAGCGGGGTGAAACCGAAGAGCTGCGCGCAGTGCCCGGCGAGCGCGACGCGCCGGGCGGCCGGGGTGGGGAACGCGCGGTCCCATACGGCGGGCCGGTCGGTGACGGGTCGCGGAGTGCTGCCCGGGCCCTCGTCGAAGGTGACCGGGTGGGGCAGCAGGGAGCCGTAGTCGCGGGCGAGCCGCTCGACCCGTGCGGGCTCCGTCCATTCCTCGGCACCGGGGCGGGCCTCGAGGTGGACGGTGGTGCCGGGCTCGGGGCGGGCGTCGTGGGGAAGTTCCCGGACGGTGTACGAGCCGTCGTCGGCGGCCAGCCACTCCACGGGCGCGGCCTGGGGGTCGCGGGCGGAGCGGGTGACGACCCGGATCTGCCGCGCGACGACGAAGCAGGCGAGCAGTCCGATGCCGAACTGGCCCAGGAACTGGCCGCGGGCGGTCTCCAGGCCCTGCAGCTCGCCGTCACCGGCACGCTTGGAGCTGCGGCCGATGGTGGCGAGGAGGGAGTGGGCCTCGGCGGCGGTCAGCCCGATGCCCGAGTCCTCGATGGTGACCCGCCCGGCGGAGGCGGACAGCCGGATGCGGACTTCCGCGCCCGGCTCGTGCGCGTGACGGGCGGTCACGGCGTCCACGGCGTTCTGGAGGAGTTCGCGGACGTAGACGCGGGGGCTGGAGTAGAGGTGGTGGGAGAGCAGGTCGACCAGGCCGCGCAGGTCGACCTGGAAGTTGTTGACGGCGCCGCCGGCCGGCGATCCGGCGGGGAGGTCGGACGGGGACGGGGACACGGATGTCATCAGGCATCAGCTCGCTTGCTCGCGTGGGTCGGTCGGCGATCGCGAGGTACCCCCCTCACTGATCCCGGAACGAGGAACAGAGTAGGTGGACGATCCGACAATCACGCCGTGAATTCCGCCTCGCCCGGCAGGCGCCCGCGCGCTAACGGAAGCGGAGGAATTCCGGCGGTACGGAGTCCGCCAGCCACACCCCGTTGGCGCTGACCCGGAACACGTGCCCGGCGGCCCGCATCGCCCCGGCGTCCACGGCCAGGACCACCGGGCGCCCTCTGCGCGCGCCGACGCGGGTCGCCGTCTCGCGGTCGGGCGACAGGTGCACGTGGTGGCGGGCCATCGGGCGCAGCCCCTCGGCGCGGATCGCGTCCAGGGCGGCGGCGACGGTGCCGTGGTAGAGGTACGCGGGCGGTTCGGCCTCCGGCAGGCCCAGGTCGACCGCGACGGTGTGTCCCTGGCTGGCCCGGATCCGGGTGCCGTCGACGGCGAAGCGCTGCTTGTCGTTGGCGGCGACCACGTGGTCGAGTTCGGCCCTGCTGAAGGGGAACCCGTGTTCCGCGGCGGCCCTCAGGAGATCGTCGATCTCCACCCAGCCCCGGGGGTCGAGCACCAGTCCGATCCGTTCCGGCTGATGCCGCAGGTGTTTCGAGACGTACTTGGACACCTTCACGGTGCGTCGGTCATCCATGTCCCCAGCTTGGCCGCTCGGACGGCCCGCGGGCAGTGATTTTCCGTGCCGGGACAGGGCTGGACCGCCTCTATCATCTTTCCAAGATACGGAATACATTTTCCGCTACGTGACTTATCCCGCGGGAGAAACCATGACACATAAGGCCTCACTGCTTCGGCGTGCGGCGGCCGAGCTCATCGGCACCGCAGGCCTGCTCGTGGTGGTGATCGGCTCGGGCATCCAGGCCGCGAACCTCAGCCGCGACACCGGTGTCGCCCTCGTCGCCAACTCGTTCGCCTCCGCGATCGGCCTCGGCCTGATCATCACCCTGTTCGGCCCCCTTTCGGGCGCCCACCTCAACCCGGTCGTCACCCTCACCGCCTGGTGGGCGCGGCGTACCGGAGGCGAGGGCCTCGACGCACGGGAGGCCTTCGCCTACGCCGCCGCCCAGACCACCGGTGCCATCGGCGGCGCCGTCCTGGCGGAGACGATGTTCGGGCGCACCCCGGGAACCTTCTCCACCCAGGTCCGCGACGGGGGCCACCTGCTGATCGGCGAGATCATCGCCACCGCCGGTCTGGTCCTGGTCATCCACGGGCTCGGCCGCATCGGCCGGCCGAGGCTGATCCCGGCCGCGGTCGCCGCGTACATCGCCGCCGCCATCTGGTTCACCTCCTCCGGGTCCTTCGCCAATCCCGCCGGCACCGTCGGACGCGCCTTCAGCGATTCCTTCACCGGTATCGCACCGCAGTCGCTGCCCGGATTCGTCGCGGCGCAGCTCCTCGGCGGCGTCCTCGGACTCGCCCTGGCCACGCTCCTCTACGGCCGCGAGCGCCACGGCCACGGGGAGTCGCTGTCCCTTCCGGGGGACGGGAAGCCGGACACCGAGGTGGCTGATATGACCCGTACGCCTGGCGGGTTCGAGGTCATCGTCTGAGACCCCGCACGTGTTGCCCACAGGCGGACGGCAGTTGTCCACAACCCTTTCGGCGGGTTTCGGCGTCATCTGAGCGATTCGCCCCGGGGACCCCCTGTGGACTACCGATCGAGCATTACCGGCCGCCCCTGCTCGCCAGCTCGTTCATCGTCCGGGCCTGGAGCTCCCGCTCCGTCGCGGCCCGGACGAACTCCGCCACGTGCTCCGGCCCCACCAGTTCCTGCACCGCCCGTACCGTCCCGGCCGGCAGGGCCACCGGGGCCGACCCCGCCGGCTGCGCCCCGCCGCCGGCACCCAGGTGCCGCTGGAGGTGCCGGGTCGCGAACAGCCGCATCGCCCGCGCCAGCTCGGCGTCCACCGTCTGCTGGGCCAGGGGCCGCAGCCGGCGCACCATCGTCGCCGCCTCGGCCGCGTCCGCGTCAGTCGGGGGGACCGGGCCGAGGTAGCGGGCGAAGACGTGCTCGGTCGTGAACTCCAGGAAGCGCGAGGCGATGTGCTCCACCTGCCCCCGCAGCTCGCGCAGGTGCCCGGTGATCGCCACCAGCGGCACCCCGGCCGCGTACAGCTCGGCCGCGACCGCCAGCTCCTGCGGCGAGGGCACGAGGAACTCGTCCGGACGCCCCGGGATCCGCTCCAGCACCCCCAGCTCGCACGCCTCGTCCACCGCGTCGTCGTCGGGCAGGCCGCCGAACCGGGCGTTGAGGTCCTCCCGGCTGATCCGGTCGGCCTCCTCGTCGGTCCAGGGCCCGTGCACCTCCGCGACCAGGCCCAGTACGCCGCCCAGCCCGCGCCCCGCGTCCCAGGCCTCCAGCAGTTCCTTGATGGAGGCGAGGGTGTAGCCGCGGTCCAGCAGGTCGGCGATCTGCCGCAGCCGCGCCAGATGCGTGTCCCGGTAGACGTTGGACCGGCCCCGGCGCTCCGGCTTCGGCAGCAGGCCGCGGTCCTGGTACGCCCGGATCGTGCGCACCGTGGCCCCGCTGTGGTGGGCCAGATCCTCGATCCGGTACTCGGCTACCGCCTGATCGGACAATCCCGGCTCCCTACGACATGGCGGCCCGGCCGGCCGCGCCCGCCGCGGTCCGGGCGGCAGGAGGCGCCGCCGGGTACTCGACCGCCTTGCGCAGCGAGCCCTCCTGCGAGGGATGGTACGACCGCGGGGAGGAGGGGGGTATGGCCGTGCCGGGCGGGCCGCCGGCCGGGCTCACAGCCGGGGCTCCAGCTTCGCGAGGCGCCGCAGGGTGTTCGGCGCGAACCGGGACATCCACAGGGCGGCCTTGGACTCGGGGGTCACCGGCACCACGGCCCGGTTCTTCACCACGGCCAGCAGGACCGCGTCCGCGACCTTCTCCGGGGGGAAGTTGCGCAGTCCGTACAGCCGCGAGGAGCGCTCCTGGCGGCGCTTCTCCTCGGCCGGGTCCACCCCGGCGAACCGGGAGGTGGCGGTGATGTTGGTGTTCACGATGCCCGGACAGATCGCCGAGACCCCGATCGACTCGGAGGCGAGCTCCGCGCGCAGGCACTCGCTCAGCATGAGGACCGCGGCCTTGGAGGTGCTGTACGCGGGCAGCGTCCTGGACGGGAGATAGGCGGCGGCCGAGGCGGTGTTGACGATGTGGCCGCCCTGCCCGCGCTCCGCCATCTGCCGCCCGAAGATCCGGCAGCCGTGGATGACCCCCCACAGGTTGACGTCCAGGACCTTCTTCCAGTCCTCGGAGCCGGTCTCCAGGAAGGGACCGGACAGGCCGATCCCCGCGTTGTTGACCAGCACGTCGACGATCCCGTACTCGCCGGCGACCTTCACCGCGAGCTTCTCCATCGCCTGCTCGTCACTGACGTCGACGCACTCGCCCCAGGCCTGCGGGGCGCCGACGAGCCGTGCCATCTCGGCCGTGCGGGCCGCACCCTCGCCGTCCCGGTCCACGGCCACGACCCGGGCCCCGGCCTCGGCGAACGCGAACGCGGTGGCCCGCCCGATCCCGCTGGCGGCGCCGGTGACCAGCACCAGCTGACCGCCGAACCGGTCCGCGTACCTGCCCGGTGCCCGCTGCTCCGGCGCCCGGGAGGCAGGCTCCTCCCGGGCCGTGACGAAGTCGGTGATCCACGCCGCCACCTGGTCCGGCCGGGTCCTGGGGATCCAGTGCTTCGCGGGCAGGGTCCGGCGCACCAGGTCCGGAGCCCAGCGCTCCAGGCCGTCGTAGAGCCGCTCGGAGAGGAACGCGTCCTGGGTCGGCACGATCAGCTGCACCGGTACGTGCGCGTACGCGTCGGTGCGGGGACGCCTCATCCGGGCCCGTATGTTGTCACGGTAGAGCCAGGCGCCGTGCGCCGCGTCGGAGGACAGGGAGGCCGTCGGGTACGGGCCGGCCGGGATGCCCTCCAACCGCTCGAGGATCTTGGGCCAGCGCTTGCCGAGCGGCCCCCGCCAGGCGAGCTCCGGCAGCACCGGCGTGTGCAGCATGCCGACGTACCAGGACTTGGAGCCCTGGCCCAGCAGCTGGGCGGCCCGCCGCGGGGTGGGCCGCGCCATCCGCTGCTTGATCCAGTGCCCGAAGTGATCGAGGGAGGGCCCCGAGATGGAGGTGAAGGAGGCGATCCGGCCCTCGGTACGGGCGACCGTCGCGAACTCCCAGCCCTGGACGGAACCCCAGTCGTGGCCCACCAGGTGCACCGGACGGTCCGGACTCACGGCGTCCGCCACGGCCAGGAAGTCGTCGGTCAGCTTCTCCAGGGTGAAGCCCCCGCGCAGCGGTACGGGAGCGGAGGAGCGCCCGTGGCCGCGTACGTCGTACAGCACCACGTGGAAGCGGGCCGCCAGCCGCTCGGCGACCGCCGACCAGACCTCCTTGCTGTCCGGATAGCCGTGCACCAGCACGACGGTCGGGCGGTCCGTCTCCCCCAGCTCGGCGACGCACAGCTCGATCCCGCCGGTGCGCACGCGGCGCTCGCGCGCCCCCTCCGGTGCCGTCCCGCTCATCCCGCTCATGCCGCCTTCTCCTCAGCCCAGCGCCGCACGTGCGGCAGGTCGTCGTCCAGCCAGAACGCGCTCTCGACGGGATCCCGGGAGTCGGTGACGACCAGGATCTCCTCGAACTTGGCGCCGGTGCCCCGGAAGCCCAGGTGCGGCTCCACCGCCCACAGGCCGGGCTGCGGCGGGTGGTCGGAGAAGTGGTACGGGCTCCACAGCGGCGACCAGCCCTCCCGGTGCCCGCGCAGCGCGTCGGAGGCCAGCCCCTTGAGGGACTGGGTGCCGAAGCCGAACGCGGTCGGGGACCAGCGGCGCTCCTTGACCCGGTCTATCTTGTGCGCGATGACGCCGAAGGGGTAGGCCCGGTGCCGGTTGGCGTACCCCTGGCGGGTCATCAGGCGCTCGACGTTCTCGTAGACCTCCCGCAGCGGGCGGCGCTCGCGCACCTGCTCCAGGATCAGCTCCCGATGCGGGCGCAGATCGGACATCAGCCGGTCCTGCACGGGGTTGAGACCCAGGCTCCCGGAATAGCCGATGTCGGCCGCGTAGCCCCGGTACACCGGTGCCATGTCGAGGATGAACGGCATCCCCGGCTCCAGCCGCCGCGAGGTCGGGAAGAACTGGAGGGGGATCTTGAAGTTCGCGAAGGCGGTCCGGTCCCCGAACCAGGCGAAGGGCAGGTGGAACCAGTCCCGCACCCCGCGCTCGCGCAGCCACTCGCGCTGCATCCGTGCCGCCTCGCGCTCGGTGACACCCGGGCGCAGCTGCGCCGCCACGGTCTCCGCGCACTCGTACGCGAGCCGCTGGACCTCCCGGAAGCCGCGCAGCCCGGCGGAGAGCTGCCCGGAGTCGTGCGCGGTGCGCTGCTTGGTGTCCCCAGTCATGCCAGCCGTCCGTCCCTGTAGCCGTGTAGACCTCACGCCGAAACCTGACACTGATGAATGTGACAATGACCGGAGTCGGCGTCAAGGGGCCTGCACGGACCTGTGGAAAACTCCGTCGGCATCAGCCTTGCGGCAGCGTTCGTAGTCCTCAAGGCGGATACGCGGTCCCGCTCCAGGTCTGACGATCCTCGGTCCCCGCGCCACTAACGTCGAAGCCGTGACTGTCATCGCGACCGAAAGCCTGAGCAAGCGGTACCCCCGAGTGACCGCCCTCGACCGGCTCTCCCTGGACATCGGGCCCGGCGTGACCGGACTCGTGGGCGCCAACGGAGCCGGCAAGTCCACGCTGATCAAGATCCTGCTGGGACTGTCCCCCGCCACAGAGGGCCGTGCCGCCGTGCTCGGGCTCGACGTCGCCACGCATGGCAGTGCCATCCGTGAGCGGGTCGGCTACATGCCCGAACACGACTGCCTGCCCCCCGACGTCTCGGCCACCGAGTTCGTCGTCCACATGGCGCGCATGTCCGGGCTCCCGCCGACCGCCGCCCGCGAGCGGACCGCCGACACGCTGCGCCACGTCGGGCTGTACGAGGAGCGCTACCGCCCCATCGGCGGCTACTCCACCGGCATGAAGCAGCGGGTCAAGCTCGCCCAGGCGCTGGTCCACGACCCGCAGCTGGTCCTCCTCGACGAGCCGACGAACGGTCTCGACCCGGTCGGCCGCGACGAGATGCTCGGCCTGATCCGCCGGGTCCACACCGACTTCGGCATCTCGGTCCTGGTCACCTCCCACCTCCTCGGCGAGCTGGAGCGGACCTGCGACCACGTGGTGGTCGTCGACGGCGGCAAGCTGCTGCGCTCCAGCTCCACCAGCGAGTTCACCCAGACCACGACCACCCTCGCCGTCGAGGTCACCGACTCCGACGCGCACCCGGACGGCACCGCGGCCCTGCGCGAGGCGCTCACCGCTGCGGGCATCAGCCTCCACGCGGGTGAGGAGCAGGGCCTGCCCGGCGCGGGCCACATCCTCCTCGTGGAGGCCAAGGGCGAGGACACGTACGACACCGTCCGCGACACCGTCGCGGACCTCGGCCTCGGCCTGGTCCGCATGGAACAGCGCCGCCACCACATCGCCGAGGTCTTCCGCGACAGCGGCCGGCCCGCGCCCACCGCCCACCAGAAGGGAGCCGGCTCCGATGGCGCCTGAGACCTCCACCCAGATCCACAACATCGGCTACCGGTCCTACGACGGACCCCGGCTCGGCCGCGCGTATGCCCGTACCTCGCTGTTCTCGCAGTCCCTGCGGGGCGCGTACGGGCTCGGCCGCTCCGCCAAGTCCAAGGTGCTGCCGATGATCCTCTTCGCGGTGATGTGCGTCCCCGCGCTGATCATCGTCGCGGTGGCCATCGCCGTACCCGGCTCCAGTGACCTGCCGATCAAGTACACGACGTACGCCCTGACCACGCAGGTGGTCATCGGCCTCTACCTCGCCTCCCAGGCACCGCAGTCGGTCTCGCGCGACCTGCGCTTCAAGACGGTGCCGCTGTACTTCTCGCGGCCCATCGAGCGCGTCGACTACGTCGTGGCCAAGTACGCCGCCATGGCCTCGGCCCTCTTCATCCTCACCGCCACCCCGCTGCTGATCATGTGGATCGGCTCGCTGCTGGCGAAGTTCGACTTCGGTGACCAGACGAAGGGATTCGGGCAGGGTCTGGTGTCGGTACTGCTGCTGTCGCTGCTGTTCGCGGGCCTCGGCCTGGTCATGGCCGCCCTCACCCCGCGCCGCGGGTTCGGCGTGGCGGCCGTCATCGCGCTGCTGCTCATCCCGTACGGGGCGGTCTCCACGCTCCAGGCCGTCGCCTACTCCACCGGGAACACCGGGGCCATCGAGTGGATGGGCCTGTTCTCCCCGATCAGCCTGATCGACGGAGTGCAGACCGCCTTCCTCGGCGGCACCTCGGCCTTCCCCGGCGGCGAGGGCCCCTCCTCCGCCACCGGCGTCGTCTACCTGCTCGTCGTACTCGGCCTCATCGTCGGCTCCTACGGCGCCCTGATGTCCCGCTACCGGAAGGCCGGGCTGTGACCCTCATCGACATCGACCACACCTCCCGCTGGTTCGGGAACGTCGTCGCCGTCAACGACGTGACCATGCGCATCGGTCCCGGCGTCACCGGACTCCTCGGCCCCAACGGAGCGGGCAAGTCGACCCTCATCAACATGATGGGCGGCTTCCTCGCCCCCTCCACGGGCACGGTCACCCTCGACGGGACGCCGATCTGGCGCAACGAGCGGGTCTACGAGCAGATCGGCGTCGTACCCGAACGCGAGGCGATGTACGACTTCCTCACCGGCCGCGAGTTCGTCGTTGCCAACGCCGAACTGCACGGCCTCGACGACGCGGCGGCCCAGCGGGCCCTGGCCACCGTCGAGATGGAGTACGCCCAGGACCGCAAGATCTCCACGTACTCCAAGGGCATGCGCCAGCGCGTGAAGATGGCCTCCGCGCTCGTCCACGACCCCTCCGTGCTCCTCCTGGACGAGCCCTTCAACGGCATGGACCCGCGCCAGCGGATGCAGCTCATGGACCTGCTGCGGCGGATGGGCGACGAGGGCCGCACCGTCCTGTTCTCCTCCCACATCCTGGAGGAGGTCGAGCAGCTCGCCTCCCACATCGAGGTGGTCGTCGCCGGCCGGCACGCCGCATCCGGCGACTTCCGCAAGATCCGCCGCCTGATGACGGACCGCCCGCACCGCTACCTCGTCCGCTCCTCCGACGACCGGGCCCTCGCCGCGGCCCTGATCGCCGACCCGTCCACGGCCGGCATCGAGGTCGACCTCCAGGAAGGCGCGCTGCGCATCCAGGCCGTCGACTTCGGGCGCTTCACCGAGGTGCTGCCGCGCGTCGCCCGCGCGCACGGCATCCGGCTGCTCACGGTCTCGCCCTCCGACGAGTCCCTCGAGTCGGTCTTCTCCTACCTCGTCGCGGCCTGAAGGAGCTGGCACCCATGTACAACCCCACCGTCGCCCGGCTCACCTACCGGGCCCTGCTCGGCCGGCGCCGCGCGCTGATCCTCTTCGCGCTCCCCGCGCTGCTGATCGTCATCGCCCTGGCCGTCCGCTTCTTCACCGGCGTGGACGACAAGGTGGCGGCCGACCTCCTCGGCGGCTTCGCCCTCGCGACGATGGTCCCGCTGATCGGCGTCATCGCCGGCACCGGTGCCATCGGTCCCGAGATCGACGACGGCTCGATCGTCTACCTGCTCTCCAAGCCGGTGAAGCGCCCGACGATCATCATGACCAAGCTGATCGTCGCCATCGCGGTCACGATGGCCTTCTCCGCCATCCCCACCCTGATCGCGGGCTTCATCCTCAACGGCAACGGCCAGCAGATCGCCGTCGCCTACACCGTTGCCGCCCTCGTCGCCTCCATCGCCTACAGCGCGCTGTTCCTGCTGCTGGGCACGGTCAGCCGGCACGCGGTCGTCTTCGGCCTCGTCTACGCCCTGATCTGGGAGTCCCTCTTCGGCAGCCTGGTCTCCGGAGCCAAGACGCTCAGCGTCCAGCAGTGGGCCCTGGCCCTGGCCGAGAAGGTCGCCGGACAGGGGTACGTCGACGCCACCGTGGGCCTGCCCACCGCGGTGGCCCTGCTCCTCGCGGTCACCATCGGCGCCACCGTCTACGCGGGCCAGAAGCTGCGCCGCCTCACCCTCGCCGGCGAGGAGTAGGCCCGCCGCCGGCCGTATGCCGGCGCTCGTGCCCCGCCCGGCCCACCGGCCGGGCGGGGCACAGGTTCGCCCGGCATCATCGGTGCATGGACGTGCTTCCCGAGCCCGAGCCGTCCAGGCCCCTGAGGTCCTGGATACGCTCCTCGCCCGGCACGCACATATGGCTGCTGATCGTCGCCGTCACCAGCCTCGTCGTGGCGATCGCCCCCGACCGGCTGGACCACCTGCTGCTCCACCGCAGCAGCAGCAACCTCCACCAGCTGGTGAAGTACCCCGTACGGGCTCTGCTCAGCAGCGCCTTCTGGATCGAGAACCCGGCCTCACTCCCCCTCTACGCCGTGCTCTTCGAGCTCTTCCACGCACCCGTGGAGCGCTGGCTCGGCACCCTGCGCTGGCTCCTGATCGTCGCGACCGCCCATGTCGTCGCCACCCTCGTCAGCCAGAAGGTCCTCCTGATGGCCATCGAGGACCACCGGGCGCCACACAGCATGACCCATGTCGTGGACATCGGCGTCAGCTACGGACTCGCGGCCGCGGTCGGTGTGCTGACCTACCGGCTCCGCAGCCCCTGGAGATGGTTCTACCTCGTCGGGGCGGTCGCCTTCTTCGGTCTTCCCCTCTTCACGGGCGGAACCTTCACCGACCTCGGCCACGCCATCTCCCTGGCCGTCGGGCTCCTCGCCTGGCCGCTGACCCAGCACGCGGATGCGCACGGGCACCGGCCGGCGGCCCATGTTTCACGTGAAACACGCCCCTGATGCACGGTGGCCGACCGGCGGAAATTCGCTGGTACGGCACGTGCGACCGGGGCACAGTGAGTGGTGCGGGGAGTAACAAAAGGTCCGGGACGGCCACTTCGAGCGCGCCTTGCGGCGCGGGCCGTCCCGGACCTCTCGTACGTCCGGCCCCGGGGCGCATCCCCGGAGGTACCGCATCCCCGTTGCTACAGGGTGGCGAGCAGGCGCTCCAGCACCACCGCGATGCCGTCCTCCTGGTTGGAGGTCGTCACCTCGTCGGCCACGGCCTTCAGCTCCGCGTGCGCGTTGGCCATGGCGACACCGTGCGCGGCCCAGCCGAACATGGGGATGTCGTTGGGCATGTCACCAAAGGCGATCGTCTCCGCGGCCTTGGCCTTCAGCCGCCGTGCGGCGAGCGACAGGCCGGTGGCCTTGCTCAGGCCCAGCGGAAGGATCTCCACTATCCCGGGGCCGGCCATGACGATGTCGACCAGGCTGCCCACGACCTCCCGGCCGGCCTTGACGAGCTCGTCGTCACCCATGCCCGGGTGCTGGATGTACAGCTTGTTCAGCGGGGCCGTCCAGACCTCGGCGGTGTCCTCCAGGTAGAGCGCCGGCAGGCCCTCCTGCACCTGGTAGCCCGGTCCGAACAGGACCTCGCCCGCCACCCCGTCCCGGCTGGCGGCCAGCGCCAGCGGACCCACCTCGGCCTCGAGCTTCGACAGCGCCAGGCCGGCGAGCTGCCGGTCCAGCGTCACCGAGGTCAGCAGCCGGTGTGCCCCCGCGTCATAGACCTGGGCGCCCTGCCCGCACACGGCGATCCCCTGGTAGCCGAGGTCGTCCAGCACGTGCCGGGTCCAGGGCACGGCACGGCCGGTGACGACGATGTGCGCCGCGCCCGCCGCGGTGACCGCGGCGAGCGCTTCGCGGGTGCGCTCCGAGACGGTGCCGTCGTCACGCAGCAGCGTGCCGTCGAGGTCTGTCGCGACGAGCTTGTACGGGAAGGGAGCCGGGCTCACTTGGTGATCGGCTCCAGGACCTCGCGGCCGCCCAGGTAGGGGCGCAGCACCGGGGGGACCCGCACGGTGCCGTCGGCCTGCTGGTGGTTCTCCAGGATCGCGACGATGGTGCGCGGGACGGCGCACAGGGTGCCGTTCAGCGTGGACAGCGGAGCGGTCTTCTTGCCGTCGCGGTAGCGGATCGCCAGGCGGCGGGCCTGGAAGCCGTCACAGTTCGAGGCGGAGGTCAGCTCGCGGTACTTGCCCTGGGTCGGGATCCAGGCCTCGCAGTCGAACTTGCGGGAGGCGGAGGAGCCCAGGTCGCCGGTCGCGACGTCGATCACCTGGAACGGCAGCTCCAGGCTCGTGAGCCACTGCTTCTCCCACTCCAGGAGGCGCTTGTGCTCGGCCTCGGCGTCCTCGGGCGCGACGTAGGAGAACATCTCGACCTTGTCGAACTGGTGGACGCGGAAGATGCCGCGGGTGTCCTTGCCGTACGTACCGGCCTCGCGGCGGAAGCAAGGGGAGAAGCCGGCGTACCGCAGGGGCAGCTTGTCGGCGTCGATGATCTCGTCCATGTGGTACGCGGCGAGCGGGACCTCGGACGTGCCGACCAGGTAGTAGTCGTCCTTTTCCAGGTGGTAGACGTTCTCCGCGGCCTGGCCGAGGAAACCGGTGCCCTCCATGGCGCGCGGGCGGACCAGCGCGGGGGTCAGCATCGGGATGAAGCCCGCCTCGGTGGCCTGCGCGATCGCCGCGTTCACCAGAGCGAGTTCGAGCAGGGCGCCGACACCGGTGAGGTAGTAGAAGCGCGAACCCGACACCTTGGCGCCGCGCTCGACGTCGATGGCGCCCAGGGACTCGCCGAGCTCCAGGTGGTCCTTGGGCTGGAAGCCCTCGGCACCGAAGTCGCGGATCGTGCCGTGCGTCTCGAGGACGGTGAAGTCCTCCTCGCCGCCGACGGGGACGTCCTCGTGGACGATGTTCCCGAGCTTCAGCAGGAGCTGCTTGGCAGCCTCGTCCGCCTCGTTCTGTTCGGCTTCCGCGGCCCTGACGTCCTGCTTGAGCTGCTCGGCCTTGCCCAGCAGCTCCGCCCGCTCCTCCGGAGAGGCCTTGGGAATGAGCTTGCCGAGCGACTTCTGCTCATTGCGCAGTTCGTCGAAGCGCATGCCGGAGGACCTGCGGCGCTCGTCGGCGGAGAGCAGTGCGTCGACGAGATCGACGTCCTCTCCACGGGCGCGCTGCGAGGCGCGGACACGGTCAGGGTCTTCACGGAGCAGCCGAAGGTCAATCACCCCTCCAGGCTACCGGGCGGGGCTTCCTGGGATCACACCGATATCACGCTGCGTGTCACTATGTCCCAATTGAGGGGAAAGCAAGGGGCGGGCCGAGGGCTTGACCCGGGTTGCGCCAGGCGGCTGTATCCGGACACTGCGACCGGTTGATAAACCGGCCCCATTCCGCGAAAGGGGATACGGGGCGACGCGACGCGGCCGCTCTGAGCAGGCTCGGAGACCGGCTCTTGTCCACAGGAATCCTCGAGGGGCCGCTTTTATCCACAGGCTGTGTGCCCGGTCTGTGGACATCGAATGAGATCAATAGGGATCGAGGAGCGGTCTGGGCCGATCAGGGTTCAAACCGCCCTCACACACTCATTCGGGTGGGAATGGCTCGCTCCAAAGAGTTGATCGGTGATACAGAGGTGACGCCGTTCACCTTCCGCTCCCCAGCGCGAAACCTGGGGCGGCGGGCCGATATGTCGACCTTGTCGGGCCGCTCTGTCGACTTGTCCCCAGGTCCCCATCCCGGCCTGTGGATAACTCTGTGGACAGGGAAGGGAGGGCTACGCCCGGCCGTCGAGGCAGCGCGCCAGCCAGTCGGAGGCCTCGGTGAAGTCGGCGTCGGAGGTTCCCGGCCGTGCGGCGCGCACCTCACTCAGCGCGACACCGGCACGCGGGTAGGAGCCGAGGAAGCGGACCTGCGGGCACGTGCGCCGCAGCCCCATCAGGGCCTCGCTGACGCGGCGGTCGGAGATGTGGCCCTCGGCGTCGACCGCGAAGCAGTAGTTGCCGATCCCCTCCCCGGTCGGACGGGACTGGATCAGCATCAGGTTCACCCCGCGAACGGCGAACTCCTGGAGGAGTTCCAGCAGGGCGCCGGGGTGGTCGTCACCGAGCCACAGCACGACGGACGTCTTGTCGGCGCCGGTGGGCGCGGCCGGCCGGGCGGGCCGTCCGACGAGCACGAAGCGGGTCTCGGCGTTCTGCGCGTCGTGGATCTCGGTGACCAGCGCCTCCAGCCCGTAGGTGGCGGCGGCGAACTCACCCGCGAAGGCCGCGTCGAACCGGCCCTCCTGCACCAGCCGGGCACCGTCGGCATTGGAGGCCGCCGACTCCCACACGGCATCGGGCAGGTGCGTACGCAGCCAGTTGCGCACCTGGGGCTGGGCGACGGGGTGCCCCGTGACGGTCTTGACGTCCGACAGCTTGGTCCCCGGCCGCACGAGCAGCGCGAACGCGATGGGCAGCAGCACCTCGCGGTAGATCATGAGCGGCTCACCGGAGGCCAGCTCGTCCAGGGTGGCGGTGACCCCGCCCTCCACCGAGTTCTCGATCGGCACCAGCGCCGCCGCGGCCTCGCCGTTGCGCACGGCGTCCAGGGCGGCCGGCACCGACACCATCGGGACCAGCTCCCGGGTGGCGGCTTCCGGCAGGGTGCGCAGGGCGGCTTCGGTGAAAGTGCCCTCGGGACCGAGATACGTGAAGCGGGTGGCCGACATGCGGTCAGCCTAATGCCGTGCCACCCGCCGATGCGGCGCTGTTCACCCTTCGAGCAGCCGCTGTCCGACGTACTCGCCCTCGCGCGGCCCGGGCGGGACGGCGTACAGCCCGCTGGACTCGTGCCGGATGAACTCCGACAGGGCGTCACCGCGGTCGAGCTTGCGCTGGACCGGGACGAACCCGCGCAGCGGGTCGGCCTGCCAGCAGATGAAGAGGAGCCCGGCGTCGGGAGTGCCGTCGGGGCCGATCCCGTCGTGGTACGAGAAGGGCCGCCGGAGCATCGCGGCCCCGCCGTTCTGCGCGGGGGCGGAGATCCGGGCGTGGGCGTTGGACGGGATGACCGGCTTGCCGTCGGCGCCGAACTTGTCCAGGGCGAGCGGGGTCTTCTCGTCGCCGCCGGTCAGCGGAGCTCCGGTGGCCTTGGTCCGGCCGATGACCTGCTCCTGCTGGGCGAGGGACTGCTTGTCCCAGTCGTCGAGCAGCATCCGGATCCGCCGTACGACGGCGTACGAGCCCCCGCCCATCCAGGAGTGCTCGGCCGGTCCTGGTCCGGCGCCCGGCACGAAGATCCGCTTGTCGAAGTCGGGGTCCTTGGGCTTCGGGTTACCGGTGCCGTCGACCTGGCCCATCAGATTGCGTGCGGTCATGGGAGAGGCCGTGGCGCCGGGGGACCGGTTGAAGCCGTTCATCTGCCAGCGCACCCGGGCGGCCTCCCCGGCGTCCTTCTGCACGGCGCGCAGGGCGTGGAAGGCGACCAGTGCGTCGTCGGCGCCGATCTGGACCCACAGGTCGCCGTTGCTGCGCTGGGGGTCGAGCCGGTCCGAGGAGAAGTCCGGCAGCGGGTCGAGGGCCACCGGGCGCCGGGCGGTGAGGCCGGTGCGCTCGAAGAAGGAGTGGCCGAAGCCGAAGGTGAGGGTGAGCGAGGACGGTCCCGCGTCCAGGGCGATCCCGCTGTCGGCGGTCGGGGCGGTCTCGCCCGCCATGAGCCGCCGGGCGGTGTCGGACCAGCGGCGCAGCAGCGCGGCGGCCTCCGTGCGCCCGGCGCCCGGCGCCAGGTCGAAGGCGAGGACGTGGCCCTTGGCCTGGAGCGGGGTGGTGATTCCGGCCTGGCGCTCGCCGTGGAAGGCGACCTGGGTGGCGCCGAGCGAGGCGAGGGACCCGGTGGCTCCGGGGGAGCCGGCCGGGGAGTCGGAGACCGCTGACCGCACGAGGGCGCCGCCGGTGGCGCCGAGCGCGAGCCCGGCGGCGCCCGCGGCGCCTACGGTGCCCAGCAGCCGGCGCCGGGAGATCTCGATGTCGGGATTGCTCCCGGTGCTGTCGGTCACGCTGTTCAGCCGATCTTCACGTTCTTCTGGACGGTCGTCTGGTCGATGTCGGAGGTGCGTACGGTCACGTCGATGCGCCATTCGCCCGCGAGCGGCAGCTGGACCCCGGACGCGGTCCAGTGTCCGGGAGCCGCCCGGTCCGGGGCGAGCGGCAGCGGGCCGATCTCCTTGGCCGGGAGGGTGAAGGCGATCTTGACCTCGGGGAGGTCGAGGGGGGTGCCGTCGGGACCGTCGGCCCACAGGTGGAGCGTGTTGGCGCCGACCCGGCCCGGGTCGAGCTCCAGCCGGACGTTGCCCTTGCCGTTCTGGCCGCCGGTGTCGAAGGGCAGGGTGATCTTGACGGGGCGGTTGGGTACGGCGGGGGCGGATGCTCCGCCCCGGCCGGTCTCCCGCTCGACGGCGCGCCCGGGTTCGGTGCTGGTCAGGACGGTGGTGACGGCCAGGAGTACGACCGCCACACCCGCCTCGGCGAGTACGGAGCGGCGCAGGCCGGCGCGGCCCGGATCGGCGTCGCGGACGCGCGTCTCCCGGGCCTTCTCGCGGGCCGCCCGCTGGCGGGCGAGCTGGGCGGCACGCTTCGGGTCGACGGGCTCGGCGTCCGGGTCGGCGCCGGCGCCGGCGGCGTCGGTGGCTGAGGGGACGGCACTTCCGGTCGTTGTTTCACGTGAAACATCGCGTCCGGCGGGCACCGCGGCCGGCTCCCCGGTCCGGACCTCCCCGAGCCGGGAGGTCCACCTCCGCGACAGGTAGGCGATGCCGACGAGGACCGCGACGAGCGCGACCTTGATCAGCAGCAGCCTGCCGTAGCTGGTGCCCGTGAGGGCGGACCAGCTGCCGACCTGGCGCCAGGACTGGTAGACGCCCGTGACGGCGAGGACCAGGACGCTGACGAAGGCGACGCGGGAGAAGCGCCGGACGGCTTCCCGCTCGATGTCCGCCACCTTGTGCAGGGCGACCAGCAGTGCGGTGAGCCCGCCGAGCCAGGTGGCCATGGCCAGCAGGTGCAGGATGTCGGCCGGCATCGCGATCCCGGGCTGGATGCCGGTGGAGGCGTGCTCGGACAGGGCCCAGGTGGCGGCGATGCCGCCGGCCACGACCGTGCCGCCGATGCCCAGTCCGAAAGCGAGGTCGCTCGTCTCCTTGTTCTCCTCGGCGCCGTCCTCCCCGAGGGTGTCCGCCTCCGCTCCGGAGGCCTTCTGCCGGCGGGCGTAGGCACCGAAGAGCACAGCGATGAAGAGCGCGGCCGCGCCAAGCAGCAGCAGCCGGGAGAGGAAGGAGGCGCCGGTCTTGGTCTCCAGGACGGCCTTGAGCCCGTCGAGGTCGAAGGCGTCGGCGAACTTCCCCGAGCCGGTGTACGGGGTGCGCAGCACCAGCATCGCCAGGGTGGCGGCGGTGAGGGTGACCCAGCCGCGCACCACCAGCTTCTGCAGAGGCCGCTCCGCCGAGCCGCGGCGCCAGCACAGCAGGATGAAGGCGGCGCCGCCGACCAGGACGGTGAACCCGGCGTAGGCCGCGTAGCGGGCGATGCCGTACGCGATGCCGACGGGCCCGCCGCCGACCTGCTGCGCGGGGAGGGCGACGCTGGTCGCCGAAGGGGCGCCGACGGAGAAGGTGAAGGCCCCGGAGATCGGGTGGCTGTCGGCGGAGACGGCCTGCCAGGCGACCGTGTACGTGCCGTCGGGCAGGCCCGGGTGCAGGGCCGTGCCGTAGCGGATGGTCGATCCGCTGCACATGTCCCGCAGCTCGCCGGTGTCGACGCGCTTGCCCTGGGGGTCCATGACGCGGATGGAATCGTCGCCCATGGCGACCTGCTCCGAGAAGGAGAGGGTGACCTGGGCGGGCGCCGTGGCGACCACCGCCCCGTCCTGCGGGTCGCTCGCCGTGAGTGCCGCGTGCGCCGTGGCCGGGGCGGCCGCGGTGAACAGGGCCGCCAGCAGGGCTGCGAGAACCAGTGCCAGCCGCGGCAGGAGTGCCGCCGTGCGGGCGCGGGCGGA
Source organism: Streptomyces sp. NPDC048352 (assembly GCF_040651895.1). Classification (NCBI taxonomy): domain Bacteria; kingdom Bacillati; phylum Actinomycetota; class Actinomycetes; order Kitasatosporales; family Streptomycetaceae; genus Streptomyces; species Streptomyces sp. NPDC048352. The sequence continues at coordinate 73,083 of NZ_JBEZKZ010000002.1, read as the reverse complement.
AGGAGGAGCGGGGGCGGTGGCCGTCATGGCGTGTCAGTTCCTCGGTCCGTCAGTGGGAAGTGGAGTTCTGCGCGGTGTACGTCCGTTCCTTGACGTCCAGCTCCACCTTGACAGGGCCGGCCTTCTCGAACCGCAGCTCGATGGTGATCTTGTCGCCGACCTTCGGCTGGTTCTTGAGCCCCATGAACATGATGTGGTTGCCGCCGCGCTCCAGCCGCAGCTCACCGCCCGCGGGCACGTCCATCGACTGGACCTGCTGCATCTTCTGGTCCTTGGTCTCGTGGATCTGCAGATCGTCCGAGAGCGGGCTGCCGGCGGAGACCAGCTTGTCGGCGGTCTTCGAGCCGTTCTTGATGACCATGAAAGCGCCGGCCATCTTGTCGTTGACCGGTTCGGGCATGAAGGCTCCGCTGACCGTCATGCCGCCCTGGGCGGCCTGGGCGGCCTCCGGTGCAGCCGAGGCTCCCGCGCCGGCCGGGGACCCGGAGCCGTCGTCCTGGCCTGAGGAGCAGCCGGATATGGCCAGCGCTGCCGTCAGGGAGAGGGCGGCGGCGATGGTGCGGATGGTGCGGGCGTTCACGGGTTCTCCCCCTTGATGATCTTCGGCAGGTCCTTGGTGTAGTCGTCGACGGTCGTGCCCTCGCCGTAGAGGACGTAGCCCTCGTCGGTCTTGGGCGAGAACGCGATGACCTGGGCCCCGTGCATGGAGACGACGGTGCCGTCGGCCTCCTTCTTGGGGGCCTCGATACCGATGCCGAGAGATCGGGCGGCGGCCTGGATGGTGGCGAAGTCCCCGGTCAGTCCGGTGAAGGACGGGTCCTGGGCCCTGAGCCACGCGCCGAGGGAGTCGGGGGTGTCCCGCTCGGGGTCCGTCGTGACGAAGACGACCTGGAGCTTGTCCTGCTCCCCCTTGGGGAGCGCCTTCTTGGCGACGGCGATGTTGCTCATCGTCAGGGGGCACACGTCGGGGCAGTTGGTGTAGCCGAAGTACATGAGCGTCGGCCGTCCCTTGGTCTGCTCGCGCAGGTTCCACGGCTTGCCGGTGGTGTCCGTGAGGACGAGCTCCGGCTTGTCGAAGGGGCGGTCGAGGACGGTCGCGGTTCCGGCCTTCTTCTGGCCGGTGATCTGGGTGACCGAACCGGTGTTCTTCTCGGTCCCGCCGCCGCAGGCGGTGAGGGCGAGCGCGGTCGCCACCGCGAGGGCGGCGACCGTCACACGTGTGGTGCGCATGGGAAATCGTCCCTGGGGTCGGGGATGGTGCGGATGTCGGGGGTACGACCGCGGGGCGAGGGGGCCGGGGCCCCGACGCCTCAGGAGGCGCGGCGCCGCGAGGCGATGCCGAAGGCGACGCCGGCGAGGCCGACGACGATGCCCACGATGCCGAGGGTGCGCGCGGTCGTGTCGGAGCCGCTCTTGGCGGCTTCGTCGTGTCCGCCGTCGCCGTTGCCCTCGCCGGGGTTCTTGCTCCCGTCGGCAGCCGGCTTGGCGGCCGTGTCGTGGTGGTCGTCCGCGGCCTTGGCGGCGGTCAGCTTCAGCACGGGCGCCGGCGTCTGCGGCTCCGCGGCGCCTTCCTTGGGCTCCTCGATCCAGCGGACGACCTCGTTGTTGTCGTACGTCTGGATCGCCTTGAACACCATCTTGTCGGCGTTCTCGGGGAGCTTGCCGACGGAGACCGGGAACTGCTGGAACTTGCCGGGCTCGATCTTGCCGCCGGTCCAGGTGACCTTCGTGACGACCTCGTTGATCTGCTTCCCGTGCACGGTCAGCGGCTTGTCGAGCTTGGTCTTCTCGACGGTGGACGTCCAGCCGGGGAGTTCCTGCGGCATGACGGACGTGAGCGGCTGGTCGACCGGGAAGTTGACCTCGAGCTGGGTGGTCGAGGCGTTGTCGCGCTCGTTGGGGACCTTGAAGTTGAGCGTCGCGTAGCCGCCCTTGGTGGCCTCGCCGGGCTGCACGCTGACGTGCGCGAAGGCGGTGCCGGACAGGGCGAGGACGGCACCGGCGGCGAGGGCGGCGGTGAAGGAGACGCGAGAGGTCTTCATGGCGGGAACACTCCACGGAAGCAGGGGTGACGGTGGCTCCTCCGCGCACGGGCGCGCGAGGAGGTCGCGGCACCGGAGCCACCGCCGGGTGTTCCGGGGAGCGGGGTGCCGCGTCAGGCTGCGAGGACGAGCGCGGCCGCCGGCGGCCCGCGCCGGATCACGGTGTGCAGCAGTGCGTCCCGGCCGGTGGAGACGGCGGGTGCGGCAGCGCTCCGGCCGGCCCGGGGGCCGCGGGCGGGCGCGCCGGGGAGTCCGGCCGCGAGGGCCCGTACGAAGGCCAGCGCGGCGCGCAGCGGACGTATGGGGTCGGCTTCCGCGCGGAGCGGGAGCCGGGACAGTTCGACGAGCCGGAACAGGGCGGCGTCACCCCGGCCCAGCAGCCAGCCGGCCGCGAGCGCGGCCAGCAGGTGGCCGATCATCATGGCCGGGCTGAACAGGCCGACCGCCGGTGCGGCGGTGCCGCCCGCCACGTGGGCGTGGGCCATGTGCGCCTGCGCGGCGGCCTGGGCGGCCACCGCGGCCGGGTCCAGTCCGGCCGCCTCCAGGATCTGCCGGGCGTCGGCCGCGCTCAGCGGTACGGCATTGCCACCGCAGACCAGCTGGGCGGCGAGCGCCGCGAGCGAGGCGTCGGAGGAACCCGCCGCCGGAGCCTGGGACGTCGCGGCGCCGTGCTGGCCGAGGCCGAACAGCGTGTGCAGCCCGAGCTGTCCGGCGGCGAGCCCGGCGGCGATCCCGGCCAGCGGGCGCCTGCGCCCGGCGAGCGGGGCCGCGACCGCGAACACGGCGGCGAAGGCCAGGGCCAGGGCCCACCACGGCACGGTCGCGCAGGAGGCCACCGCGTGGCCGGCCGCGGACAGCACGACACAGACCGCGGTGAACACCGCGGCCCGGGTCATCCGGAGACCGGCTCCGGCGCGTGTCGTGTGGGTGGCAGTCATGGCCGGGTCATCATCGCACTGCGCCCGGGCCCTGCCTACGGCAGGTGCTGGAGGGACCCTTGGGTTCCGGTCTGCGGGTCGGTGTCCGGTCCGTCCCGGATCAGCCCGCGGTCAGCCGCGCACAGGTCCCGGCCGCCCTCCGGCGGTGCGTGCTCCACGTCCCGGCCGCCCTCCGGCGGTGCGCGCTCCACCGGCTGGCCGCCCTCCGGCGGTGCGCTCGGCTTGACGGGTTCCCGAGATCGCGCCGACCCGTGGTGACCCTCCGCCGCCGGTGCCGGGCCGGGCTCGGCGGGCGCCCCGGAAGGGCCTCGCGGCGCCGCATACACCGCCGCCCGGGAACTGCGCGTCGGCCGAATGAGGGCTGTGCCGGCCGCCAGGGGCTTACGGCTCGGTGCGGACGGCAATAGGTATCCGTATGAGCATCTGGTGGTCTGTCCACTTGAGGCGCGAAGCCGCGAGCGTGCCGCTCGCGCGGCGGCTGCTGCTGGGGACGATGGAGACCGCGGGGGTGGACCCGGACATCTGCTACGACCTGTCGGTCGCGCTGAGCGAGGCCTGCGCGAACGCGGTCGAGCACGGCGGCCGCGGTGGCTGCCCGGGCGCCGCCTCCCGCGAAGGACCCGGCGAAGGCCCCGGCGAACGCGGCGGCGAAGGCAGAGACGCAGCCACCGAGGCGTACCACGTCACGGCATATCTGGACGGGGACCGCTGCCGCATCGAGGTGACCGATTCGGGCCCGGGATTCCCGCCCTCGACGGTGGCCCGCCGCAGACCCTCCGGCTCCTGCCTGGCCGAACACGGCCGGGGACTGCACCTGATCGAGGAACTCGCCGACCACGTCCGCTTCCGCAACCGGCCCGGCCGGGGGGCCGTGGTGAGCTTCGACAAGATGCTGAAGTGGCGCGACGACGCGCTGCTGAAGGTGTCGTAGGACGACGGAGGGCGGGAACCGCGACCGGTTCCCGCCCACCCGTACGTCCACCCGCCGGCGTCAGCCCTTGAGGCGCGCCATCCAGGCCTCGACCTCGACCGAGGTGCGGGGCAGCCCGGCCGACAGGTTCCGGTTGCCGTCCTCGGTGACGAGGATGTCGTCCTCGATCCGGACGCCGATGCCGCGGTACTCCTGCGGCACGGTCAGGTCGTCGGCCTGGAAGTACAGACCGGGCTCGACGGTCAGGCACATGCCCGGTTCCAGCGTGCCGTCCACGTACGCCTCGGTGCGCGCGGCGGCGCAGTCGTGGACGTCCATGCCGAGCATGTGGCCGGTGCCGTGGAGGGTCCAGCGGCGCTGGAGACCGAGCTCCAGGACCCGCTCGACCGGGCCCTCCAGCAGGCCCCACTCGACGAGCTTCTCGGCGAGCACGTGCTGCGAGGCGTCGTGGAAGTCGCGGAACTTGGCGCCCGGCTTGACCGCGGCGATGCCGGCTTCCTGGGACTCGTACACGGCGTCGTAGATCTTGCGCTGGATGTCGCTGTACGTGCCGCTGATCGGCAGCGTGCGCGTGACGTCGGCGGTGTAGAGGGAGTCGGTCTCCACGCCGGCGTCGAGCAGCAGCAGGTCGCCGGAGCGGACCGCGCCGTCGTTGCGGACCCAGTGCAGCGTGCAGGCGTGGGCGCCGGCGGCGGCGATGGTGCCGTAGCCGACGTCGTTGCCCTCGACGCGGGCGCGCAGGAAGAAGGTGCCCTCGATGTAGCGCTCGGAGGTGGCCTCCGCCTTGTCGAGGACCTTCACCACGTCCTCGAAGCCGCGGACGGTGGAGTCGACGGCCTTCTGGAGCTCGCCGATCTCGAAGGCGTCCTTCACGGCGCGGGCCTCGGAGAGGTAGACGCGCAGCTCCTCGTCGCGCTCCTTGGTCACCTTGTCGGTGAGGGCGGCCTCGATGACGGAGTCGTGGCCGCGTACGACGCGCACCGGGCCGGTGGCCTCGGCGAGGGCCTCGGGAAGGGTGCGCACGTCCTTGGCAGGGATGCCCAGGAGCTGCTCGGCCTCGGTGAGGGAGTGGCGGCGGCCGACCCAGAGCTCGCCCTGGCCGGAGAGCCAGAACTCGCCGTTCTCGCGGTCGGAGCGGGGCAGCAGGTAGACGGTGGCCTGGTGGCCGGTCTCCCCGGCGGGCTCCAGGACGAGGACGCCGTTCTCGGTCTGGTCGCCGGTGAGGTACGCGTACTCGGTCGAGGCGCGGAAGGGGTACTCGGTGTCGTTCGAGCGGACCTTCAGGCGGCCGGCCGGGACGACCAGCCGCTCACCGGGGAAGCGCGCGGACAGCGCGGCACGGCGGTCGGCGGTGTGCCCGGCCTGGGCGATGGGCTCCAGGCCGCGGAGTTCGGTGTCGGCCCAGCCGGTACGCATGTTCTCCGCGAGTTCATCGCTGACGCCCGGGTACAGCCCGTTCTTGCGCTGCTTGTGCTTCTTCTTGGGCTGCTCTTCTTCCGGGGTCTCCGGGGTGAGCTCGTCAGCCACGTCTTCTCCTCCGCTGCTACGACATGCAAGGACCGGGTACGGACCTCGTCCATCGTATGTGCGAAGGGAAGGCCCCCGGCCAGACCTGTGACATATCAGTCAAACCGGGCGCATGCTTCCGCGGTGGGGTGGCGGCCGGGCGCGGGCGTCAGTCGAACCGGGCCGCGAGCAGGACGACGTCCTCGGACGCGTCGGCCGGGCGGGCCGCCTCCTCCGGCAGGACCGTCTTCAGGATGTGGTCGCAGATGGCCGCCGGGTCCTCCCGCGCGCTCCGCGGAACCCCCGCCGCCGCCGCGTGCAACCGGGCATAGGCCCGGTCCATGGGGTCGCCGGTACGCCGCAGCAGGCCGTCGGTGTAGAGAAGCACCGTTTCTCCGGGCGCGGGTTCGATCTCCACGCTCGGCGCCTCCCAGCACGCCAGCATCCCCAGCGGCGCGGAGAGGGAGGTCTCCACGTACTCGGTCCGGCGCTCGCCGATGAGCAGCGGCGGCGTGTGCCCCGCACCCGCGAGGACGATCTTGCGGGCGGCGGGCTCGCAGAAGGCGAAGAGCGCGGTCGCCGAGCGCGCGGGCTCGGTCAGGCGCAGCAGCAGCTCCAGGTCGGACAGGACCGCGACGGGGTCCTCCCCCTCCATCACTGCGTACGCCCGCAGCGAGGCGCGCAGCCTGCCCATCGCCGCGACGGCGCTCGGGCCGGACCCGGTGACGGATCCGACGGCCAGCCCCATCGCGCCCTCGGGCAGCGGCAGTGCGTCGTACCAGTCGCCGCCGCCCTGCGGACCGGTGCGGTGCCGGGCGGCGAGCTGCACCCCGGGGATCCGGGGCAGCCGGCTGGGCAGCAGTTCCCCGGCGATGGTGGCCAGCCGCTCGCGCGAGCGCGTGACCTCCAGCATCCGGGCCAGGTGTTCGGCGGCGTGCCGGACGTACAGCCCGACGAGGTCGCGCTGGCGCTCGCCCGGCTCGGCCTGCTCGTCGTACAGCCAGACGGCGGCGCCGAGCCGGCCCGTGGCGCCGGCGGCCAGCGGGAGCGCGTAGCTCGCGGCGTAACCGAGCCGGGCCGCGACCTCCCGGTGGCGCGGGTCCACGGGGGGCGCGTGACCCCCGGAGCCGGGAACCGCCGTCGTGCCCGCCTCGGGGAGCACCTCGGAGCCCCCGTGGGCGCCGGGCAGTCCGTCGAGGATGCGGCCGTACGAGGTGGCGCTGCGCGGCACCGTCTCGATGTGCCCGAGGTCCGCGCGGCCGAGGCCCAGCCCGATGGTGGTCGCGGGGCCGAGGCCGTCGGAGGGCTCCAGGACCACCAGTCCGCGGCGCGCGCCGACGAGGGCGGCTCCGGCGCGCAGGAGTTCCCGGAGGGAGGAGTCGAGGTCATCGGCCCGGGCGAGGCGCTCGGTGAGCTCGTGGAGGGTGGTGAGGTCGGAGACCATGCCCGCCAGCCGGTCCTGGATGACGCTGCTCGCCGCCGGCGGGGCGCCCCGGGCGGGAGCGGTGGGGGCGGGAGCGGAGCCGGCGGGATGACCCGGCGCGGCCGTGGACGGGGAGGTCGGGGGAGTGGAACCGGGCGTGGGCGCCGCAGTGTGCGCGGGCGCTGTAACTGCTGGATCGATTCCAGCCACTTTCGGCAGATGCGGGGCGCTCATGGCGTCCGCCTTTCCACCTGGTGCGATTCGCCATGTAGCATCGCAAACCCCCAGATCGTGCTGCGCCGCCATCAATGGATCCACATCTACACGCACACGAGGAGCGATGTCCAGCATTGCCCAGGTGGGAATACTGGTGTCCGTGGGGCGGCAACTCACTGTCCAGCCCGGGCTAAAACTTGGCCGGAAAAAGCGGGAAGCGGACGGTTTTTGCGCTCGACTGGACAGGCGCTCCCAGGGCTCCGGGTACGTACTCGATGGTGCCCGGGGTCAGTTGACGCCCTCCCGGCACCGCCGGGAACCGCCCGGCGCGGGCAGTCGTCCTTAGCGGCGGCAGCCGGTCTCGAGACCGGTGCGGGTCGCCCGGGCCGCTCGCTCCGGGTCCCCGCCGGACGTTTGACGGACCCGTAAGACAACTGCACGAACCGTGTGAACCTGCTTCAGGCGGACAGTGACGCGAAACGTGCACGTGTGGTGAAACACCGGATACATGGTGTGATGTGGCCCTTCGGCGTTCAACGGAAAGGAACGAGCGCTCATGCGCGAGATCCTCGGAAGGCGTCTCCAGCGGCTCCGCGATCGCTTGAAATTCCCGCGCTCCGCCTCCCGCTCAGCCGAGACGGGCGTGGACGGCACGGCGGCCGCCTCCCTGCTCGACGGGGCGCTGACCTGTGCCACCGTCTGGCAGTGGCCCGTACTGCCGGGCGTCGGCCGGGCCGCCGCCGACAGTCCGCGGTGCGCCTGCCCCGAGCCCGACTGCGTGGTGCCCGGCGCGCATCCCTTCGACCCCGGGCTGCTGGCCGCCACGACCGACGCCCGGATGGTGGCCTGGTGGTGGGCCAGGCGGCCCGCCGCCCCGGTGCTGCTGGCGACCGGCGGCGGCGCACCGTGCGCGGTGAGCCTGCCGGCCGGCGCGGCCGCGCGCGCCGTCGTACGGCTGGACGCGCAGGGCATGCGGCTCGGTCCGATCGTCGCCACGCCCACCCGGTGGTCCCTGCTGGTGGCGCCTTACTCGCTGGAGCGACTCGGCGAACTCCTGTACGCCAAGGACCACGTGCCCTCCTCGCTGCGCTTCCACGGTGAGGGCGGCTATTTGCTGCTGCCGCCCTCCGCGGCCAGCGGCGGCGGGCAGGTCCGCTGGGAGCGGGAGCCCGCGTCCGGCCCGGGCGGGCTGTGGCTGCCGGAGGTCGAGGCGGTCGTGGACGCGCTCGTCGAGGCGAGCAGCGGCGCGCCCGGCGGCGGCAGCCGGCTCGCGTACTGAACAGGCGCGTCGCCGGAGTCGGCTCGCATACCGAGCGGCCGGGGTCGCCGGAGTCGCGCCGCCGCATCACTCGTACGGGTGCCAGCGCAGCGGGTTTGCAAGGGAATTGGGCGCGGGGATCTCCGCGCCCCTTTCCCGCGTCGCTATCTTCGGCGAATGAATCTCCGCCTGATCGGTATCGGCGCCGGTGTGCTGGTCATCTTGTCGCTTCCCCTGGCCGGAGCGATCGCCGGGCCGGATATCGCCGGTCAGGATGACGGAAAAGGCGGGGGACTGCTCACCTCGCTCGGCCTTTCCCGCTCCTCCCCCGCCCCGAACGCGGCGCGTCCCGCCGCGGGCCCGGCCCGGCCGGGACCCGCGGAGCAGCCGCGTACCGCCTCCCGCTGCGGACCCGAACTCTCCGCTCCGCAGGGGCTGGAGGCGCAGACGTGCGTCCTGGAGAGCGCGGGACAGACCTGGGGCCGCAGCTACTACCGCAACACCAGCGGACGCGCGCTGGACGCCGTACTGACCGTGATGGGGCCCGCGGGGCGCACGGTGCAGATCCGCTGTGCGGTCGGGGCGGGGGACGAGCCCGGACTGTGCGAGACGCCCCGGGGTGATTCGGCGGGGGCGCCGGAGGACTACTCGGCCGTAGCGGAGTTTGCAGTTCCGGATGATGAAGGGCGGCTGCTGCTGCGGTCCGGGAGCAACTCACCGGGCCCGGGCGAAGGTTGAACGCCACCGGAAAGACAAGGGCCCGGTCGCTGGCGACGGGGGATGCACCAGCGACCGGGCTACAAGAACGGTAACAAGAGATCGCCTGTTCGCAAATTCGATCTCTGATATTCAGACATCGATTTGCAGGCGATTAGCGGGAGTTGTGACCCCAGTCACCGGACCCGTGCGTGGCCGTGCGTCAGCTCAGCGTCACCTGGCGGTTGGTGAGGCCGCCGCGAGCGCGGCGCTCCTCGGGGGTCAGCGGAGCGTCCGCGGCGAGGGCCGCGGCCAGCCGTTCCGCGAACTCGGCGGCGGGCTTCTCCACGTCGTCCGCGGAGACCCCGGTGGGCAGGTCCCAGACCGGGACCACGAGGCCGTGGGCGCGGAAGGAACCGACGAGCTTCGTGCCCTCGCCGAGGGAGGACGTGCCCGCGGCGTGCAGGCGCGCGAGGGCGTCGAGCAGCTTCTCCTCGGGGTGCGGCATGACCCAGCGCAGGTGGTTCTTATCCGGGGTCTCGCACCAGTAGGCCGCGTCCACGCCCGTCAGCTTGACGGTCGGGATGGCGGCGGCGTTGGCGCGCTCCAGCGAGGCGGCGATCTCCGGAGAGGCGTTCTGGGCGCTTTCCGCCTCCGGAATCCAGAATTCGAAGCCCGTGTGCACAACCGGCTCGAAAACGCCGTCCGGGTCGAGGAGATCCTGGAGCCGGGGACCCTCGGCCGGCACCCGGCGGGCCGCCACCGGGGTGCCGGGCTCGGCGACGAGCGCGCGCTCCAGGGTGTCGGCCAGATCGCGGGCCAGGTCGCCGGTGGTCGAGTCGTTCTGGAGGCCGAGCAGGACCGAGCCGTCCTCGCGCCGCAGGGCCGGCCAGGCCATGGGCAGTACGGTCACCAGGGTGACGGACGGGACGCCCTCGGGCAGACCGCCCTTGAGGGTCAGCGGGATGGTGGCCGCGGGGACGAGCTCGCGCAGCGCCACCCAGTCGCACTCGCCCGGAAGTCCCTCGAACGGGCGCCGCACGTGCTCGGTCGAGGCGTGCGAGGCGGCTGCGCCGTGGCAGGCCTTGTAGCGGCGGCCCGAGCCGCAGGGGCAGGGCTCGCGCGCGCCGACGACCGGGATCTCCCCGTTCTCGAGCTGCGGCTTCGCGGTCTTCGCGGCAGGGCGCTTCTTGGCCATCGTGGGTGTCTCCCGGTTGCGGCGGTACGGCGGTTCTCTGGGCGCGAGCCTAGCCGTTCGTACCGCCGCGACCGGTGGGGTGCGGCCGGGAGCACGGTCGGCGTGCGCTCCCGGACGGCCGCCTGTGCGGATGGCCGGTGGTGCGGGTCAAGCATGTCGTGCGGGACCGGTCCGCTTCACGGATCCAGATCGTCGAAGGCCGCCGCGAAGTCCATCGCCGGGGCTGTGACGCGCGTAGCGAAATCGTCGTGCCGGGACCCCCGGGCGACGATCACCCAGACGGTGACCTCACCCGCCGCTCCGTCCCGGACACCCCAGTCCTGGGCCAGGGCGCTGATGATGTTCAACCCCCGCCCGCCGTGCGCGGTGACCGAGGGCGTGGCCGGAACCGGGCGGGTCGGGCCGCCACCGTCCGTGACCTCGACCGTCAGCCGCCCCGTGGTGTCGACGCGCCACGCGGCGCGCACCTCCCCGTCCCCGATCTCACGCCGGCCCAGCGGCCGGCCGTGGCGGCAGGCGTTGCTGAGCAGTTCGGAAAGGATCAGTACGGCATCGTCCACGACCGATTCGGACAGGCCGCTCATGCGCAGTTGCTCGCGCATCCGGTGCCTCGCCTCGCCCACGCCCGCAGGACCATGGCGAATGTCCATGCACGACGACGTGGGCACTTCCTGTGCCATCACCAACGCCACCCCCGGAACCTCCTTAGCCCCACGCCATGGTCTGGATGCCCCAATGGCCTGGACCGGAAACCGCCGTGACGAGGCCCTCTGACGCTGTCATGACGCATTCGCGAGCCCCGGATGCGCAGCGGATGCGCCGGTGCACTCCCCGTTACGGGCGGGGCGGGCGTGACGGGTGGGCAAAAGGGGACGTCAGCGCCCGAGTTGGGACAGAACCTGGCGTGGCCTGTTCGTGATGATCGCTTCCACACCCAGATCAGCGCATAGCTGAACATCTTCGGGAGCGTTCACTGTCCATACGTGTACGGAGTGGCCGGCGGTTTGGAGCCTGCGGATGAAGCCGGGGTGGTTGCGCACGATCCGCATGGACGGTCCGGCGATCTTCACTCCGGCGGGCAGCCTCCCGTCGCGCATCCGGGGCGAGACGAACTGCATCAGGTACACGGTCGGTACCGTCGGCGCGGCCGCGCGGACCCGGTGCAGGGAGCGGGCGGAGAAGCTCATGATCCGGACCGGGTGCGGGCCGTCGGCGGGCGGGGCGTCCAGTCCGAAGCGCTTGAGGAGGAAGAGGAGCCGCTCCTCCACCTGTCCGGCCCAGCGGGTGGGGTGTTTCGTCTCGATCGCCAGCTGGACGGGCCGGCCGGCGTCGGAGACCAGCTCCAGCAGCCGCTCCAGGGTGAGCACGGAGGTCCGCTCCGGGTCCGCGTCCCAGTCGGGGGACTCCTCGCGGTCCTTCCAGGAGCCGAAGTCGAGGGCGGCGAGATCGGCCAGCTCCAGGGCGGAGACGGCGCCGCGGCCGTTCGAGGTGCGGTTCACGCGGCGGTCGTGGACCAGGACCAGGTGGCCGTCGGCGGTCAGCCGGATGTCGCATTCGAGGGCGTCCGCGCCGTCCTCGATGGCCTTCCGGTACGCGGCCAAGGTGTGCTCGGGGGCGTCCTCCGAGGCGCCGCGGTGGGCGACGACCTGGATGGGGCGCGGCGATGCGTGGGTCACCCGGTCATGGTGCCATCGAGGAGCCCCGCGTGTCGGGGGGAGTCCTGCGGGTGCGTCTGATATGTCGGATATAAAGAATGGGGGAAGACGCACAGGTCCGGCTTACAGTGCCCTGACGGGCCATGGGAAAGGCTTTGCCGTGGAACTTGTACGGCAGCTCGAACGTTCAGTCGGACCGATGCCAGATGGGCGTCGGCCCGGTTTCATCCTGTATGTCCGGAGTCGGACCTGTCCCGATCCTGTGCAGCCGTGTAAGCCTGTAAGCCGTGTGTGACGAGGAGAGAGCGCTGTGAGCACCGAGAACGAGGGCACCGCGGCCCCGACGCCCCCCGCGGCCCCGTCCGTACCCCCCGCGCCGGCCGCCTCCACCCCCGACCTGGCCAAGGTTCCGGCCGCGCCCGCCGCCGCACCGGCGGCCCACGGGGGTGTGCCCGTCGAGCCGGACGCCGCTCAGGCGCCGGGCCCTGCTCCGACGTCGGCTCCTGCTCCGGCCGGTGCCGAGCAGACCCAGCAGCTGCCGCCCGCGCCGGCTTCGGCGCCCCCGGCCTACGGCTACGGCCAGCCCGACGCGCAGCCCCACGCCCCGGCCGGGCAGACGGCGTACGGCGCCGAAGCCTGGCCCCCGCCGCCGCCCGCGGTCCCGGCGTACGGCGGCCACGGCGGGCACGGCGGAGCCTGGGGCGCCCCGCTCACCACCGACGGCACCCCGGCGCCGAAGCCGAAGGGCAAGGGCGGCCTCGTGGCGGCCGTCCTGGCGGCGGCCCTCCTCGCGGGCGGCGTCGGCGGCGGCGTCGGCTACTGGGCGGCCGAGCGGAACGACGGCGGCGGCTTCGGCTCCACCACCATCACCGCGGGCAACACCCCCAAGGACCTCAAGCGCGATGCCGGCTCGGTCGCGGGCACCGCGGCGAACGCCCTGCCCAGCGTCGTGACCATCGAGGCCTCGGCCGGGGACGGCGAGGGCGGCACCGGCACCGGCTTCGTCTACGACCAAGAGGGCCACATCCTCACCAACAACCACGTGGTGGCCTCCGCGGCGAACGGCGGCAAGCTCTCCGCGACCTTCTCCGACGGCAAGAAGTACGAGGCCGAGGTGATCGGCCGGGCCCAGGGCTACGACGTCGCCGTGCTCAAGCTGAAGAACCCGCCCGCCGGCCTCAAGCCGCTGCCGCTGGGCGACTCCGACAAGGTCGCGGTCGGCGATCCGACCATCGCGATCGGTGCCCCCTTCGGCCTGTCCAACACGGTGACCACCGGCATCGTCAGTGCCAAGAACCGGCCCGTGGCGTCCGGTGACGGCTCCGGCGGCAAGAACTCGTACATGAGCGCCCTGCAGACGGACGCCTCCATCAACCCGGGCAACTCGGGCGGCCCGCTGCTCGACGGCCGAGGCGCGGTCATCGGCATCAACTCGGCGATCCAGTCCGCCGGCAACGGTGGATTCGGCGGCGGCCAGGCCGGGTCCATCGGCCTGGGCTTCGCCATCCCGATCAACCAGGCCAAGAACGTGGCGGAGTCCCTGATCAAGACGGGCAAGCCGGTCTACCCGGTGATCTCGGTCTCGGTCGACCTCCAGGCCAAGTCGGACGGCGCCAAGATCTCCGAGCAGGGGGCGCCCGCCAACGAGCTGGTCGACCCCAACGGCCCGGCCGGCAAGGCGGGCCTCAAGCCCGGCGACATCATCACCGAGTTCGGCGGCAAGCCGGTCGACAGCGGCCCGACCCTGATCAGCCTGATCTGGACGTACAAGCCGGGCGACACGGTGAAGCTGACCTACCTGCGCGGCGGCAAGCCGACCACGGTCGACATCACCCTCGGCTCGCGCGTCGGCGACAAGTAACCGGCAGCGGCCACGGCGGGAGCGGTGAACAGCCGCTCGACAGTGGCTTGATGGAAGGGGCCGTGGGCGGGATTCCGCCTACGGCCCCTTCCAATATCTGCTTATGCTTCGCTCGTGTTCGATTCACGGCACATACGGACATTCCATGAAGTGGTCGCCGCGGGATCGTACTCGGCGGCCGCTCGCGTCCTGGGCTACACCCAGCCCGCGATCACCCAGCAGATGAAGGCACTCGAACGTGCCGTCGGCACCCCGCTGTTCACGCGCGTCGGCCGCCGGATGAAGCTCACCGAAGCCGGCGAGTCCCTGGCCAGGCATGCCGAGTCCATCCTCGGCACCCTCTCCGCCGCCGAGGCCCAGCTGAAGGCGTACACGCGGCTGCGGACCGGGCGCGTACGGGTCTGCGGGTTCCCCAGCGCCAACGTCACCCTTGTGCCGGAGGCGCTCAGCGGTCTCGCCAAGGACCACCCGGGCGTCCAGGTGGAGCTGCTGGAGGGCGAGCCCCCTGAATCCCTGCGGCGGCTCCAGCGCGGCGAGTGCGACATCACCCTCGCCTTCACCTATCCCGGGCTGCACGAGGAGGTCCCGGAGGAGGTGGCCGAGGTCAGGCTGCTGGAGGACCAGCTCACGGTGCTGCTGCCGACCGGTCACCCGCTGGCCCGGCGCCGGGCCGTGCACCTCGCCGACCTCGCGGAGGAGCGGTGGATCGCGGGGTGTCCGCGCTGCCGGGCGAACCTGCTGCACGAGTGCGCGGAGCTCGGCTTCGTACCGGACATCCGCTTCGCCACCGATGACAACCTGGTGGTCCAGAGCCTGGTCGCGCAGGGTCTGGGCGTGGCGATGATGCCCGCGCTTGTCCTGCCCTCGCTCTCCCTCAGCCGGGTCTGCGGGCGGGTGCTGGAGCCCGCGGCCCGTCGCCACATCGCCGCGTACGTCTACCGGGACCATCTCCGGATCCCGGCGACAGCGGTGGTGCTGGACGAGCTGAAGAAGGCCGCGTCGAACCGCATCGGCTGCTGATGCGGCCATCCCCCACCACCCTGCAATCCATAAGCAGAGCTAGGGATTTCACGTCATAACTGTCGTTGGACGTGATGGATGCACCGGCGGACGCTGCTTGCATGACCACCACCACGCCGGCCCGTACGACCACGAGGATGGCCGCCCTCGTCAGTGAGATCCGCAGCGTCGTGGACCGGGGCCTGGCCCCCGACCTGACCGCCTACCTGGTGGGCGAGCGGCTCGCCCCGCACCTGGGCGCGTCCGACCTGCTGACCGCCGCCCAGCAGGAGGGGGACCCCGAGCGGTACCGCCAGCACATCCTGCACGCGGAGCCCGACGGCAGTTTCTCGGTGGTCGCGCTGGTCTGGCTGCCCGGCCAGGAGACCTGCATCCACGACCACGTGTCGTGGTGCGTGGCCGGGGTGCACCAGGGCGAGGAGAGCGAGCGCCGGTACCGGCTCGCGCCCGGCACGGGCGTGGCGCGGCTGGTCGCCACGGAGGACGTGGTCAACGGTCAGGGCGACGTCTGCGGCTTCGCCCCTCCGGGAGACATCCACAAGGTGCGCAACTCCTGTAGTACGAAGGCCATATCCCTGCACGTGTACGGAGCCGACGTCTCCCGCCTGGGCACCAGCATCCGCCGCGTCTACACGCTCCCCGTCGACTGATGGCCCTCCTCCACCGCCCCCACAGCGAGGCGGTCCGCCATGTTTCACGTGAAACACCCACGCCTTGGCCCGGGTTGGCGGCTGCCGCCGCCGGAGCCCTGGCGGCCTGGTGCGTGCACCTGCTGGTGCCCGCCGTGCCGATGCTGACCGCCTCGGTGGTCCTCGGGATCGCGGTGGCCCACCTCCCCGGTGTACGGACCTTCGTGCGCGGGCCCGCCCGCCCGGGCCTGTCACTGGCCGGGCGGCGGCTGATGCGGATCGGCATCGTCCTGCTGGGCCTCGGCCTGGGCCTGGACCAGGTGCTCCGACTGGGCTGGGGGACGGTGGCCATGGTGTCCGGGGTGGTCGCGGCCACCTTCTTCGGCACGGTCTGGCTGGGCCGCCGCCTCGGACTCCCGGGGGACCAGCCGCTGCTGATCGCCACCGGCTACTCGATCTGCGGAGCCTCGGCCATCGGTGCGGTGAGCGAGGTCTCCGGAAGCGACGAGGAGGACGTGGCCGCCTCGGTGGCGCTGGTCACCCTGTGCGGGACCCTTGCCATCGCCGTGCTCCCGCTGCTGCAAGGCCCATTGGGGCTCTCGGACCTCGCCTTCGGACGGTGGGTGGGGGCGAGCGTCCACGACGTCGGGCAGGTGGTGGCGACGGCCCAGACCGCCGGTGCCGGAGCGCTCGGCGAGGCAGTGCTGGTCAAGCTGATGAGGGTGGCCCTGCTGGCTCCGCTGGTGGCGGCCGTGGCCTTCTCGATGCGGGCCCGGCGGCGCGGGGTGCGTACCTCCGCGGGGCGCCGGCCGGCTCCGGTGCCGCTGTTCGTCGCCGGGTTCCTGGTGGCGGCCGCGCTGCGTGCCACGGGGCTGCTGCCCGGGGCGGTGCTGGAGTGGGCGCACACGGCGCAGGAGGGCCTGCTGGCGGCAGCCCTGTTCGGGCTCGGGAGCGCGGTGCACCTGCCGACGCTGGCCAGGACGGGCGGGCGGGCCGCGGCGCTCGGTCTCGGCGCCTGGGTGGTGGTGGCCGGCGTCTCGTACGCGGGAGTCGTCCTGACGGCCTGAGGACCCCACATGACGAAGCGACGCATGGACAGTTGGCCATTTCCTGGCCGGAACCGACCGAACGTACGGACTGCCCCCTGACATCTGCGGGGCCTCGTGCGACTCTGCCCCCGCAATCCGAACAGCCGATCCGCACCGACAGCTCTGCACCCCACCCTGCCCGGGCCCCACCGGCACGGGCACGGCAGAAGGAGTCCTGCGTGAATCGTCATCGCACGGCGGCATCCGTCCTCCTGGCCGCGGGCGCCTTGCTCGCGGGGGCCCTGACGGCGGCCTCCCCTTCGGCGGCGGCCGAGTCGCCCGCCTCGTTCCGGCCCCGGCAGACCTCCGGCTTCTGGACTCCCGAGCGGATGCGCCAGGCCACCCCGCTGGACGTGTCGGCGGCCCCCCGCGGCGCCCGTACGGCGCCCACGGCGGCGGTCCGCCCCACCACGGTCCCCGCCACCTCCCCCACGGCGTTCCCGCAGGCCGGCGGCGCGTGGACGGGCGGCGGGGCCGTGGTGAAGACCTCGGGCCGGGTGTTCTTCACCTTCCAGGGCCGTACGGCCTCCTGCTCGGGCGACTCGATCACCAGCCAGAACGGAAGCACGGTCATCACGGCCGGCCACTGCGTGAAGTACCAGGGCGCCTGGCACACCAACTGGATCTTCGTGCCGGCGTACGACAACGGCAACGCCCCGTACGGCCAATGGCCGGCGACCAAGACCTTCGCCACCGACCAGTGGGCGGCTAGCGAGGACATGAACATGGACGTCGGCCTCGCCGTCGTGGCTCCGCTGAACGGGCAGAAGCTCAGCCAGGTCGTCGGCGCCCAGGGCATCCTGTTCAACGGCGGCTACAACAAGCGGATGTACTCCTTCGGCTTCCCCGCGGCCGCGCCCTACGACGGCACCAAGCTCGTCTACTGCAGCGCCGGCACCGGCAAGGACTTCCTGCTGACCAAGGACCACAGCCTGGCCTGCAACATGACCGGCGGCTCCAGCGGCGGCCCCTGGTTCCAGGACTTCAACGAGTCCACGGGCCTCGGCACCCAGGTCTCGGTGAACAGCTTCGGCTACACCTTCCTGCCGAACACGATGTTCGGCCCGTACTTCGGCAACGAGGTCAAGGCCGCCTACGACAAGGCCCAGACCTCCTGACCCCGCCGACCGGAACACCCACCCCACCCACCCCGACATCCCGGTACTCTGTACCGGCCAGGTGGGTTGCCCGAGCGGCCTAAGGGAACGGTCTTGAAAACCGTCGTGGCGCGAGTCACCGTGGGTTCAAATCCCACACCCACCGCCACACCTCAGCGCACGCGCTGACCAGAAGGGGTGCCCCGATCAGGGGCACCCCTTCGCCGTGTGTCCCGTCTTTCCCGCGCACGAGCCCCAGAGCCGCGCCGAGCCCCTGGCGAGTGCTCACGCAGGCAATCGGCAGATATACCTGCTTTTCCTGCGGATAGGTGGAAGTCCGTGTCGTCCGGGTGAAATTCGCTCGGGCTCTGCACGCGGCTGCGTTCGCCAGACATGAGACTTGTCGGCAGGGCCCGTTGATCACTCGTGGCGGACACGTCCGCCCGGGCACCTTGTGGCTGTACGACTGCTCCGAGCCGGAGGTAGACCGTCCGTGGCGGTGAGTGGGAACCCGACCCTCAGACGGCGCCGACTGGGCGCGGAGCTGCGTCGGCTCCGCCTGGCACGCGGCCTGACCTGTACGCAGGTGGCGGAGCACCTGTTGATCTCCCAGTCCAAGGTCAGCCACCTGGAGAACGGCCGCCGTGCCATCAAGCGCCGCGACGTACGGGACCTGTGCGGCCTCTACGGAGTCACAGACCCGCAGGCCATCGACCTGCTGATGCAGATGGCAACGGAATCGGACCGGCAGGGCTGGTGGGTCGCCTGCGGTGAGGTTCCCTACGCCGTCTACATCGGCTTGGAAACGGCAGCCTCCTCGATCCGCACCTACGAGTCCCTGGTGATCCCCGGTCTGCTGCAAACTCCTGCCTACGCGGCCGCGGTCATCGCGGAAACGATCCCTCACGCCACCCCCGATCAGATTGCAGTACGCCACGACGTCCGGCTGCGCCGTCAGTCCCGGGCCCACCACCCGGCACGGCCCCTTCGCTTATGGGCCGTGCTGGACGAATCCGCACTGCGCCGCGTGGTCGGCAGCCCCGAGATCATGCGTGAACAGCTCGAGTTCCTGAACCGCCTCGGTGCGCAGCCACACATCACCGTGCAGGTCCTCCCCTACGAGACGGGGTCCCACCCGGGCGTCTCGGGGCAGTTCTCCATCCTCGAATTCCCGGACTGCGCCACGGGGACGGTGTATCTGGAACGGTTCACCAGCGACCTCTACCTGGAGAAACGATCCGAGGTGCAGCAGTACGGCGCCATGTACGACCACCTCCAGGCCCAGGCCCTGAACCCGGAGGACACTCGCCGCTTCCTCGTCCGAGCCGCTCAGGAGCTGCCGGCTGCCGCATCGCGGTCCGGCCGGCCATGATCGCCGCACCGGCCACGAGCCTTCGTGCCGGGTACCGCAGCTCCCGCAGGTAGATCGGGCCGGGCGCCATTCACCGCCCGCGGCTCCAATGGAGCGGCGGGCGCATTTCCGTCGGCGAAAACAGTGATACGGCCGGGGCGGCCATTCGGCCGACATTAATCGTACTTTCCTTGATGCATATTGATTTATTCCGGCGACATCGTCCGAGTGGGCCGTCTTCCGGTTCTGGTGCCTGCGTAATATGCCGCTGACAGGAGAGGCGATTCCGTTTGATAGGAACGCCGGACGCCACCACCGCCCCACAGGAGTTGGCTACTTGATGTCCCTGAACATTTCCGATGCGCCGCAACGGCGCACCTTGACGGCCTGGATCGCCGGGGTGCTCACCCTGCTGGTCGCCGTCGCCGTAGTGGCAGTGACGCCTACACTGGCAAATGCGGCCACATTCGTAGAACTGGGTACTGCGGAAAGTTTCGCAGTACTGGCGGGATCGACAGTCACCAACGAAGGTGACTCCGTGGTCACCGGAGACATCGGTGTTTCTCCGGGAACAGCCGTCACCGGATTCCCGCCGGGGACCGTGGTGGGCGGAACGATCTACGCAGGCGCGGCGGCAGCGGGAGCGAAGGCCGACCTCGCCACGGCGTACGACGACGCATTCGGCCAGCCCACGGAATTCGACCTTTCTGCGGCGCCCGTGACGCCCACGCTGCCTCCCGGCACCTACGCCGTCGAGTCCGGTCTCCTGGTCAACGGCGTCTGGACCCTGGATGCACAGAACAACCCCGATGCCGTATGGGTGTTCAAGATTCCGGCGGGCCTGACCACGGCGTCCGGCAGCAGCATCGTCCTCCAGAACGGAGCCCAGGCGTGCAACGTGTTCTGGGTGACCGACGAATCGGCCACGCTCGGATCCGGCTCCACCTTCGTGGGCACCCTCATGGCGCTCACCTCGATCACGGTCAACAGCGGGGCGACGGTCGAAGGCCGGGTACTGGCTCGCAACGGGGCCGTGACGCTGAACAACAACGTCATCACCAGGCCGGAGTGCGACAACACCACCACCGCAACGACCACCACCACGACGGGCGACACCACCACGACGGGCGACACGTCGGCGACGGGTGACGCGTCGACCACGGGTGACACGTCGACCACAGGTGACGCGGCGTCGACCACGGGTGATGCGGCGACCACGGGTGACACGTCCACGACGGGTGACACGTCCACGACGGGTGATGCGGCGACCACGGGTGACACGTCCACGACGGGTGACACGTCGACCACAGGTGACGCGGCGTCGACCACGGGTGATGCGGCGACCACGGGTGACACGTCCACGACGGGTGATGCCGCGAGCACGGGTGACACGTCGACCACGGGTGATGCCGCGAGCACGGGTGATGCGGCGAGCACGGGTGATGCGGCGGCGACAGGTGACGCGGCGAGCACGACGACGACCGGCGACGCTGCGACCGGCGATGCCGCGAGCGGTCACGCCACGGGCGGACACGACGACTGCGACTACCCCGGGAAGCCCGGCAAGCCGGGATGGCCGGGCCACCACCACAAGCCCGGGAAGCCCGGCAAGCCGGGATGGCCGGGCCACCCCCACCACCCCGGGAAGCCCGGCAAGCCGGGGTGGCCGGGGTACCACGACCTGCCGGGGTGGCCGGGCCACCAGAGCGGGCACGGGGTGCGCGCTTCGCACTGACCGTACGACGGGCGGCGCGCGGCGGATCGTCAACGATCGCGCCGCGCGCCGTCCGCGGAAGCAGGAGCAGCAGGTGAGAGCAGTCGGGATGGGAAGGGCCGGGTGGGGCCGTGCTGAGCGGTACCGAGTCGACGAATGTGAAGTACCAGCGGCGGACCGGCGCCGAGCCGGCAGAGCGGGAGAGCGGCGGGGGAACTGGTAGTGCCCAGGTGCCGCCAGGGCCGCCCCGTGCGCTGAGCGCCGCAACGGGGGCCGCGGTGGCCCTGTGTCTGGCAGTGACCCTGGTCCATGTGGTCTTGGTGTTTCTCTACGTGGCACCTCCGAACGCCATCTCCAAGGCGTGCAGCCGGCAGGTCAACGCGTGGGTCCGGCCCGTGTTCGAGCAGAACTGGCGGCTCTTCGCGCCGAATCCGCAGTCCGTCAACCGGCAGATCTCTGCGAGGACGAGGCATACGGCACCGGACGGGACCGTGCAGGTGAGTGGCTGGATCGATCTGAGTTCTCGGGACGATTCCGCCGTCAAACACCATGTATTTCCGAGCCATACGGCACAGAACATGCTGCGGCAGGCGTGGAATTCGTACCTCAAAACGCACGGAGGCGACAATCGGCCGCACTCCGAGCGGGCTGTGATGATCGAGAAGTACCTGCACAACATCGCAGTTGATCGCGTCGCCTCACACCGTGGCGTCACCTTCGATTCCATTCAGCTGCGGGTGATCTCGCGGCCTATCGCCGCGCCCGGTGCGGCGCCTGGATCCCGCCCGGTCGCCGCGGCGCAGGCGCGATCCGAAACCCGTTATCTGCCGTGGTGGAAGGTGGCCTCGCATGGAACGCACTGAGCTGGAACCGGTCGTGGCGCCCGCAGCGTCCGAACGCACCACCGCGCGAGGATCCGTACGGATCCCGCAGCGTGCACTCGAACGGATCCACGCGTTCCTGGTGCTCCTGACCGAGCGGCCGGTGTCCCTTTACGCGGCGGCGGCGCTGCGCATCGGGTACGGGCTGCTCTACCTCGTCTTCCTGCTCCGGGAGTTTCCGCACCGCGACGAGATGTGGGGCCCCGGTTCCCCGTGGACGCCCGCGCTGGCCAGGCAGATGTTCGAGCAGAGCGGGTGGGCCAGTGTCCTCACCCTGTCCGACAGCCGGCTGTACTTCGAGGTCTGCTACGCCCTGGCCCTCGTCACGTGTGCGCTGTTCGTGCTGGGGTGGCGGACGCGGGCGGTGTCCGCACTGTTCGCGGTCGTGGTGATGTCGTTCCACGCCAGGGCGATCTTCATGGCGGACGGCGGGGACAATCTCATGGTCCTCATGTCGGTCTACCTCGCCTTCACCGCGTGCGGCCGGCGCTGGTCCCTGGACGCCCGTAGGATCCGGCTCCAGGCGTCGGCCAAGACGTCGGACGCGCGGGCCGGCGATCTCCGGCACCACCTCGGCGGCGCCCGCATCATGCTGACCACCGTGCTGCACAACTGCGGCATGTTCGTCATCGCCGCCCAGGTCTGCTTCCTCTACGGATGCGCTGGCCTGTACAAGGTGCAGGGCCCCAAGTGGGGCGACGGTACCGCCCTCCACTACGTCCTGAACATCGACCTGTTCCGGCCCTGGCCCGAGCTGTCCCAGCTCGTCGCCGGGCATCACGTACTGATCGCCGTCGTCGGCTACATGACGGTGCTGGTGCAGGTCGCCTTCCCGTTCGTCCTGTTCGGCAGGTTGAAATACCCGGTTCTGGTCCTGCTGTTGGGCATGCACGTGAACATCGCGCTGCTCATGGGGCTGCCACTCTTCTCCGGCGCGATGATCGTCGCCGATGCCGCATTCCTGCCGGACCGCTTCTACCTGGCCCTGGGACGGCTGTGCCGGCGCACATCCCGCCGCGCCGGCGGCTTGGGAGACGAAGCCCCGGTGGGGTCGGCACCCGCTGCGGTGCCGCCGCAGGCTGATCAGAGCAGGGTGGTCAACCGACCGGCTTCCCTCGCATATGTGCAGGAAGAGAGCAGGTGACGGTGCCGCCCGGCAGGCGGTGGCGGTTCTTCGCGACGACCTGGTAGACGCCCCGTGCCATCCAGGTGACGGGCGGCAGCCGAAGAACGAGCCCGAGCCACCACCAGCGCCTTCGTCCGCACATCAGCACGGCGGACAGGGCGCGCGCTCCACCGTGGACCTCGCCGCCGGCCGGGCTGATCCAGAGGATCTCCCGGTCGGCTCGGTCTTCGGTGACACCCAGGGCGGCGAGGTCGGCGTACTGCCAGGGGACGCATTGCACACGCGGCCGGATGGTGCGCTGGATGATCTCGATCGATCTGCCGCAGAATCCGCAGTCTCCGTCGAACAACAGAATGGGCTGGCTTGTCATCCGGGCTCCCTTTCCGCGACGGGCTGGACACCTTCAGTGTGGGGTGAGCAAAAGGCGATTGGCCGGCAACACGACCTACGGCGTGGGTGTGTGTTCGGCGGCCGCGAAAACCCGTCGGCAGTGATTCATCGCAGGCCCCTGTCCCACCCACCGCCAGGGCAGGGTAGGTGCAGGTCAGAAGGGGCGCCCCCGATCAGGGGGCGCCCCTTCGTCGTGCGGCTTTGGGCTTTCCGGGTGGTGTTTGTCGGACGATCGGCGCGCATGGTGGGGGTCGTGCGGTTGCGTCCGCATCATGACGAATGTATGCAGATCCGCCCGTCGGAACATCGCGAATTGAGGGACCCGTCATGATCCACCGCAGCATCGCCTCGTTCTGGACCACCGTCCTCGCCGCGCTCGTGGCGCTCCTGGCCGCCCTCGGCCTCGGTGGGAAGGCGGCCCCGGCCGCCGCTGGTGAGGCGGTCGCCGCCCCGGTGGCTCCTGCGGTGCGCCGTCGGCCGGCCGTGGTGGCGCGGCGGCCGTGGCGGGCGATGATGCGCGGCGGTTCGCTCCCGCCGACGATCAAGCAGCGGATCCGCGCCGAGGCACACGGCAAGGCGCCGTCCGTCCGGCGCTCGACCACCGCCGCCACCCTTTCCCCCGCCGCGGCCCAGGTCCGGATCGCCCCCGTCGTGGGCCAGGACCGGCTCGCCCTCGCCGCGTAGGCGGTCGCAGGGGCGACGCGGACCACGCGGACCACGGGATCGGCAGCACGCGGCGCAGCGCGCCGCGCACGACCCCGGGGAAGGGGGCACAAGGGGGTCGCCCGGCGCCCGCAGGGGGCGTGCAGGGGGCGTGGAGCTTGGTACGGCAGGGCCGCAGGCCCGGGAGACGGCACGGATCCCGGAGGACGCGGCCCTTTTCGGCATGTCCGGGGCGCCCGCGTTCGGCGAAACGGTTCACCTCCTGTGCGGGAGGTGACGGCCCCACCCCTCGACCTTGACATCCCGAGCAAATCTGACGGACAGTCAGCTCTGCTCGTCCGATGCGATGCCGGGAGGCCAGCGCCGTGCAC
The DNA here is from genome assembly GCF_040651895.1 of Streptomyces sp. NPDC048352. Taxonomy (NCBI): domain Bacteria; kingdom Bacillati; phylum Actinomycetota; class Actinomycetes; order Kitasatosporales; family Streptomycetaceae; genus Streptomyces; species Streptomyces sp. NPDC048352. Next base: position 49,029 of record NZ_JBEZKZ010000002.1, on the reverse strand, counting down.
CTCGCCCCGTCCGAAGGCCAGGCGCGACTGCGCGCCGAACTGCGCGCGTACTTCCGGGACCTGATGCCCGACGGGGCGCCCGAGGATCCGGCCGCACAGCGCGCACTGCTGCGCCGCATCGGCGCCGACGGGCTGCTCGGCCTCGGCTGGCCCGTCGAGTACGGCGGCCAGGGCCGCGGACCCGACGAGCAGTTCGTCTTCTTCGACGAGGCCTACCGGGCCGGCGCACCCGTCTCCATGGTCACCCTCAACACCGTCGGTCCCACCCTCATGAAGTACGGGACCCGGCAGCAGAAGGACCACTTCCTGCCCCTGATCCTGCGGGGCGAGATCGTCTTCGCCATCGGATACTCGGAGCCCGAGGCCGGCACCGACCTCGCCTCGCTGCGCACCCGGGCCGTGCGCGACGGCGGGGAGTGGGTGGTCGACGGGCAGAAGATCTTCACGTCCAACGCGCAGAATGCCGACTGGATCTGGCTGGCCTGCCGCACCGACCCGCAGGCCCCCAAGCACAAGGGCATCTCCATCATCCTGGTGCCCACCGACAGCCCCGGCTTCGCCTGGACACCCATCGACACCGTCGGCGGTCTCACCACCACGGCGACGTACTACGACGGCATCCGGGTCCCCGAAGGCAACCTCGTCGGCCCCGAACACGGCGGCTGGGGCCTGATCACCAACCAGCTCAACCACGAACGGGTCGCCCTCGCCGCCATCGGCATGCAGGCCGAGGACTTCTACGAACAGGCGCTCCGCCACGCCCGCACCCCGGACCCCGCCACCGGCGACCGGCCCGCCGACCACCCCTGGGTGCGGTCCCGGCTCGCCGAGGCACACGCCCGGCTGGCCGCCGTACGCCTCCTCAACTGGCGCCTCGTGCAGGACGTGGGCGCGGGGACCCTGGCCCCCGGAGACGCCAGCGGCGTCAAGTTCCTCGGCACCGAGTCCGCCGTCGAGGTGTACCGGATCTGCCAGGAAGCCGTCGGCGAGGAGGCCCTCGTACGCGGTCCGCAGGCCTTCGCGGGCGGCGAGCTGGAGCGGCTGAACCGGGCGGCCCAGATCAACACCTTCGGCGGCGGGGTCAGCGAGGTCCAGCGGGAGATCGTCGCCATGATGCGGCTCGGGATGAAGGGGAGGAAACGATGACCGCCGGGGAGAGCGACCGGTTCCACGCCAGGCTCAAGGCCTTCGAAGGGCAGCCCGCCGCCACCGCGGGCCGGGCCAAGGACGCCGTGAACGTGCCGATGATCCGCCACTGGTGCGAGGCGATGGGCGACACCAACCCCGCCTACCAGGGCCCGGACGCCATCGCCCCGCCCACCATGCTCCAGGCCTGGACGATGGGCGGCCTCTCCGGCCACACCGACCGCTCCAGCGCCTACGACGAGCTGTTCGCGCTCCTCGACGGCGCGGGCTGCACCTCCGTGGTCGCCACCGACTGCGAGCAGGAGTACCTGAGCCCGCTGCGCCCTGGGGACGAGGTGACCTTCGACGCCGTGATCGAGTCGGTCTCGCCGCGCAAGACGACCAGGCTGGGCACCGGGCACTTCGTGACGACCCGGATGGACGTCCACGCCAACGGCGAACTCGCCGGCACCCACCGCTTCCGCATCCTGAAGTACGCCCCCGCGGCCGCACGGGAACCCGCTCCGCAGGCCCCGCCCCGGCCCCGCCCGGTGATCAACCGTGACAACCAGGGCTTCTGGGACGGCGTCCGCGACCACAGGCTGCTGATCCAGCGCTGCACCGCCTGTGCGGCCCTGCGCTTCCCCTGGCTCCCCGGCTGCAACGCCTGCTCCTCCCCCGACTGGGACACCGTCGAGGCGAGCGGCGCCGGCACGGTCTTCTCGTACGTGGTCATGCACCATCCGCCCTTCCCCGCCTTCACCGCGCACGAGGAGCCCGCCGGCGCGGGGGGCCCGTACGCGGTGGCCCTCGTCGAGCTGGCCGAGGGGGTCCGCATGATCAGCAACATCACCGGCGTCCCCTACGACAAGGTCCGCATCGGCCTGCCCGTCCGGCTGGAGTTCCTGCGCGTCGACGACACGCTGGAACTGCCGGTCTTCCGGGGGGAGGCGGCCTGACATGGACTTCCGTCCCACCGAGGAACAGGCCGCCGCGGCCGGCCTGGCCGCCAGGATCTTCCGCGACCTGGCCACCCACGAACGCCTCGCCGCCGTCGGCACCGGCAGTGACGCCGAGCTCTGGAAGGCCCTCACGACCGCCGGGCTGACCGCCGCCGTCGCGGACGTCGGCCTCCTCGGCCTGGTCCTGCTGCTGGAGGAACAGGGCCGCACCACCGCCCAGGTCCCGTACGCCGCCACCTGCGCGTACGGCGTCCTGCCCGTGGCCGCCCACGGCACCCCCGAACAGCGCGCCCGCCTGCTGCCCGCTTTTGGCTGCGGCGAAGCCGTGGCCACCGGTGCCTTCCCCGAGCGCGGGCGGTTCACCGCCACGCCCGACGGCCGCCTCACCGGCACCGCGCCCGCCGTGCCCTGGCTGCGCGACGCCACGCACGTGCTGGTCCCCGACACCGGCCGGGCCCTGTGGCTCGTACGGACGGACGCGCCCGGAGCCGCCGTGCGGCCGGTGGAGACGACCGCGCCCTGGGCCGCGGGGAGCCTCACCCTGGCCGGGGCGCAGGCGGAGCGGCTCGGGCGCGCGGAGGCCTACGACCAGGTGCTCGGCGCCGCCCGCACCGCCTTCGCCGGACTCCAGGCCGGAGTCTGCGCGGGATCGCTGGCCCGCGCCGTGGAGTACACCTCCACCCGCGAGCAGTTCGGCCGTCCGCTGTCCACGAACCAGGGCGTCATGATCCGTGCGGCCGACGCGTACATGGACACGGAGGCGATCCGGGTCACCGCGTACGAGGCGGCGTGGCGCACGGACGAGGGGCTCCCGGCCCGCGAGCACGCCCTGACCGCGGCCTGGTGGGCCTCGGAGGCGGGCAAGCGGGTCGTGCACGCCGGCCAGCACCTGCACGGCGGGACGGGCGCCGACCTGGACCATCCGGTGCACCGGCACTTCCTGTGGGGACGCCAGCTGGACGCCTATCTGGGCTGCGGCAGCGAGCTGCTGTCCGAGCTGGGCGCGCTCATATCCGAGGGGGAGGACGCATGAACGTCGGCGACGCGCTGCCGCCGCTGGAGATCCCGGTCACCCGCACCCTGATCGTGGCGGGGGCGATCGCCTCCCGCGACTACCAGGACGTGCACCACGACGCGGAGCTCGCCCGGGCCAAGGGCTCCCCGGACATCTTCATGAACATCCTGACCACCAACGGCCTGGTCGGCCGGTACGTCACCGACCACCTGGGCCCCCGCGCCGTCCTGCGCAAGGTCGCCATCCGCCTCGGAGCCCCCAACCACCCGGGCGACACGATGACCCTCACCGGCACGGTCACCGCCGTCGACGGGGACACCGCCGAGATCCGTGTGGTCGGCGCCAACCGCATCGGCCGCCACGTTACGGGCACCGTGACCGTCACCCTGGGAGCCGGGGCATGAGCGTACGCACCCGCGACGACCTCGGCGGCCGGGCCGCCGTCGTCGGCATCGGCGCGACGGAGTTCTCCAAGGACTCCGGGCGCAGCGAGCTGAAGCTCGCCGTCGAAGCGGTGCACGCCGCGCTCGACGACGCCGGGCTCACCCCGGCCGACGTCGACGGCATGGTCACCTTCACCATGGACACCAGCCCCGAGATCACCGTCGCCCAGGCGGCGGGCATCGGGGAGCTGTCCTTCTTCTCCCGCATCCACTACGGCGGCGGCGCGGCCTGCGCCACCGTCCAGCAGGCCGCTCTCGCCGTCGCCACCGGCGTCGCCGAGGTCGTGGTCTGCTACCGCGCCTTCAACGAGCGCTCCGGCCGCCGCTTCGGCTCCGGCGTCCAGCAGCGCGAGCCCTCGGCGGAGGGCGCGGCCCTCGGCTGGTCCCTCCCCTGGGGCCTGCTCACCCCGGCGTCCTGGGTCGCCATGGCCGCCCAGCGCTACCTGCACGCCTACCACCTGACCCCCGAGGCCTTCGGCCACGTCGCCGTCACCGGCCGGCGCCACGCGGCGAACAACCCCGCCGCGTACTTCCACGGCCGGCCCATCACCCTCGCCGACCACGCCGCCTCGCGGTGGATCGTGGAGCCGCTGCGGCTGCTGGACTGCTGCCAGGAGACCGACGGCGGCCAGGCCCTCGTCGTCACCACCGTCGAACGGGCCCGGGACCTGCGGCAGCGGCCCGCCGTGATCACCGCGGCCGCCCAGGGCGCCGGCCGCCGCCAGGAGGGGATGACCTCCTTCTACCGCGACGACCTCACCGGTCTGCCCGAGATGGACGTGGTCGCCCGTCAGCTGTGGCGCACCAGCGGACTGCGGCCCTCGGACATCGACGTGGGGATCCTCTACGACCACTTCACCCCCTTCGTCCTCATGCAGCTGGAGGCGTTCGGCTTCTGCGGCCCCGGCGAGGCCGCAGACTTCACGGCGGCCGGCGCGCTCCCCCTCAACACCCACGGGGGCCAGCTCGGCGAGGCGTACCTGCACGGAATGAACGGCATCGCCGAAGCCGTCCGCCAACTGCGCGGCACCTCCGTGAACCAGCTCCCGGGGGCAGAACACGTCCTCGTCACGGCCGGTACGGGGGTGCCGACCTCCGGCCTGATCCTGGGGACCGGGGTCTGACCCAGGTCCCGGTCGCGGGCCGTGTCCTCCACCTTCAGGAGGTGGGGGGCGGCCCGGCAGTACAACCTGAGACGGACCCGGCTTCGGCACCTTGGGCCGATTACGGAAGCGCGCACCGCTCCTAGCGTGGACCCATGACCACGCCTGTCTGCAAGCTCGCCTCGAATCCGACGTTGTACCCGTCGTTCTCGGCGTACGTCCGGACCCGGGGCACGGTCCTGTTGCGCACCGCGCGGTCCCTCACCGCCAACCCCTGCGACGCCGAGGACCTGCTCCAGACGGCGCTCGCCAAGACCTACGTCGCGTGGGACCGCATCGAGGACCAGCGGGCCCTGGACGGCTACGTGCGGCGGGCCCTGGTCAACACCCGCACCTCCCAGTGGCGCAAGCGCAAGGTCGAGGAGTTCGTCTGCGACGAGATCCCGGAGGCCGAGGAGCCGCCGGGCACCGATCCCGCGGAGGCGCAGGCGCTGCGCGACGCGATGTGGCGCGCGGTGACCCGGCTGCCCGATCGGCAGCGTGCCATGGTCGTCCTGCGCTACTACGAGGACATGAGCGAGGCGCAGACCGCCGAGCTGCTCGGGGTCTCGGTCGGCACGGTCAAGAGCGCCGTCTCCCGGGCGCTGGTCAAGCTCCGTGAGGATCCGGAGCTCACGCCCGTGCGGTGAGCGGCGAGCAGTGTTTCACGTGAAACACCGCTCGTCGGTGTTTCACGTGAAACATCAGCCAGCGAACGGCTCCGGACAGTGATCGACCAGCCTGTTTCTACTCTCGGGTAGTGACATGCCGACCGGTACGTGCGCAGAATCGGCAGCATCCGACAGCCGCCGCAGCGCCGCAGCGCTCACCGGGAGGACGCTTTGCTGAGCACCATGCAGGATGTACCGCTGCTGATCTCGCGGATCCTGGCCCACGGGTCGACGATTCACGGGAAGTCCCAGGTCACGACATGGACCGGTGAGGCCGAGCCGCATCGGCGCAGCTTCGCCGAGATCGGCGTCCGTGCCGCGCGGCTCGCGCACGCCTTGCGTGACGAGTTCGGGGTCCAGCAGGACGAGCGCGTCGCGACCCTCATGTGGAACAACTCTGAACACGTCGAGGCGTACTTCGCGATCCCGTCCATGGGGGCGGTCCTGCACACGCTCAACCTGCGGCTGCCTCCCGAGCAGCTGGTCTTCATCGTCAACCACGCCGCGGACCGGGTCGTGCTGGTGAACGGCACCCTCGTGCCGCTGCTGGCGCCGCTGCTGCCGCACCTCCCGACGGTCGAGCACGTCGTCGTCGTGGGCGTCGGCGACCGCTCCGCCCTCGACGGCCTCGGCGTACGGGTGCACGAGTACGAGGAGCTCCTCGAAGGCCGCGCCGACCACTACGACTGGCCCGAGCTGGACGAACGCCAGGCCGCGGCCATGTGCTACACCTCCGGCACCACGGGCGACCCCAAGGGCGTCATCTACTCCCACCGGTCCATCTACCTGCACTCCATGCAGGTCAACATGACCGAGTCGATGGGCCTGACCGACCAGGACACCTCGCTGGTCGTCGTCCCGCAGTTCCACGTGAACGCCTGGGGCCTGCCCCACGCCACCTTCATGACCGGCATCAACCTGCTGATGCCGGACCGGTTCCTCCAGCCGGCCCCGCTCGCCGAGATGATCGAGCGGGAGAAGCCCACGCACGCCGCGGCCGTCCCCACCATCTGGCAGGGCCTGCTCGCCGAGGTCACCGCCCGCCCCCGCGACCTGACCTCGATGAAGCAGGTCACCATCGGCGGTGCGGCCTGCCCGCCCTCCCTGATGGAGGCCTACGACAAGCTCGGCGTCCGCCTCTGCCACGCGTGGGGCATGACGGAGACCTCACCGCTGGGCACCATGGCCCACCCGCCGGCCGGACTGAGCGCCGAGGAGGAGTGGCCGTACCGGGTCACCCAGGGCCGCTTCCCCGCCGGGGTCGAGGCCCGCCTCGTGGGCCCCGGCGGCGACCACCTGCCCTGGGACGGCGAGTCCGCGGGCGAGCTGGAGGTCCGCGGCAACTGGATCGCCGCCGCCTACTACGGGGGCGCTGCCGGTGAACCGGTCTGTCCGGAGGACAAGTTCAGCGCGGACGGCTGGCTCAAGACCGGGGACGTCGGCGTGATCAGCCCCGACGGCTTCCTCACCCTCACCGACCGGGCCAAGGACGTCATCAAGTCCGGGGGCGAGTGGATCTCCAGCGTGGAGCTGGAGAACGCGCTGATGGCCCACCCCGAGGTGGCCGAGGCGGCGGTCGTCGCCGTCCCGGACGAGAAGTGGGGCGAGCGCCCGCTGGCCACGGTCGTCCTCAAGGAAGGCGCCACGGTGGACTACGCGGGCCTGCGCGCGTTCCTCGGTCAGTCGATCGCCAAGTGGCAGCTCCCGGAGCGCTGGACGATCATCGAGGCCGTGCCGAAGACCAGCGTCGGCAAGTTCGACAAGAAGGTGATCCGCAAGCAGTACGCCGACGGCGAGCTGGACGTCACCACGCTGGGCTGAGGCGACCGGCCCTCCGGGGTCAGCCGCGCGTGAGCCACGACCGCAGCAGCCTGCTGACGGCGGGCATGGCCACGTAGGTCATCAGGGTGCTGAAGACGACCGCGAAGGCGGCCGTCCGCACCACGAAGTGCAGGTCCATTAGGTACGGCCCGAGCAGCGCGTTGCCCGCCAGCGAGATCGGGAAGATGGCCAGCCCCGAGCTGATCGCCATCTTCCAGCGCGGCGGCGCGGGCCGGGTCGTACCCGGCTTGGCGAACCACGTCTCCATGCCCTGCAGTTCGCGCCGGGCTATCTCCGTGTGGTGGTGGCCCAGGCAGTTCGCGAACCACTGCGCCCGCTCCGGGGAGTCCTGCCAGCGCTGGAAGGCCGCCTGGTCACGGAAGCGGTGCACCAGGAACCACGGCCCGCCCTCCGTGGCGGGGCGGAACAGCCCGTACCCGAGGTGCCCCGGGAAGGCGGCGGCCGTCTCCAGGATCCCGTGGGCCCACGCCTCGAACGTCTCCTCGTGCCCGGGTTCCACCTGCCGGGCGATGAGGAGGTTGACCTCCCCGTTGTCGGCGGGGACGGTCTGCTCGGACGTGTCGGTGAGGGCCATGGGGCCAGGATGGCTAGTTGGTGCCGATCTTGGCCAGCAGGTCCACGATGCGGCCCTGTACATCGGCCGTGGTGGCCCGCTCGGCGAGGAACAGCACGCTCTCGCCCGAGCCCAGCCGCGGCAGGTCGGCCGGACCGATCCCGGCGGTCGTGTAGACGACCAGCGGAGTGCGGTTCAGCATCCCGTTCGCACGCAGCCAGTCCACGATCCCGGCCCGCCGGCGACGGACCTGCATCAGGTCCATGACCACCAGGTTGGGCCGCATCCGGGTCGCCAGCTCCACGGCGTCGGTGTCCGCGCCCGCCCGGGCGACCTGGAGCCCGCGCCGCTCCAGCGCGGCCGTCAGGGCGGTGGCGATCTCGTCGTGCTCCTCGATCAGCAGGACGCGGGACGGGTGCTGCTCGCTGTCGCGCGGTGCGAGCGCCTTGAGCAGGACGGCCGGGTCGGCACCGTACGCCGCCTCGCGCGTGGCATGGCCCAGTCCGGCCGTCACCAGTACGGGGACCTCGGCGGCGGCCGCCGCCTGGCGCAGCGACTGCAGGGCGGTCCGGGTGATCGGCCCGGTCAGCGGGTCGACGAACAGCGCGGCGGGGAACGCCGCGATCTGCGCGTCGACCTCCTCGCGGGAGTGCACGATCACCGGGCGGTAGCCGCGGTCGCTCAGCGCCTGCTGCGTCTGCGCGTCCGGCGCGGGCCACACCAGCAGCCGGCGCGGGTTGTCCAGCGGCTCGGGCGGCAGCTCGTCGTCCACGGGCTGCGGCACGGGCCGGTTGACCACCTCGACCGCTCCCCCGGGGCCGTCCAGCGGCTCGGGGCCCTCGGCGGCGCCCGCCTCGGGGGCCCCTATGGCGAAGGCCCGCCCTTGCGGCGCGGGTTCGGCGAGGCGGCGGCGCCGGCCGGAACCGGAACCCTCCGCGCCCGCGGCGCCCGCGTCAACGGAGATGCCCTGGCCCAGGGTGCCCAACGCGCGCACGCTGATCGGCTGCGCCGCACCCGGCGGGTTCTCGCCGGGCCGGCGGGCACCCGGCACGGACGGCTGCCCGGGGGCCTCTCCGTCCTCGGGCGCGGTCCGGGCCGCCGGAACCGGCCAGGCCGGAGTGGCGGGCAGCGCCCGCCGCCGCCCGGTCGGAGGCACGGGCTCCTCGGCGGCCGCCGGCTGCGGCGGCTCGGGGGCCGCGGGCGCGCCGAGCACGCGGCGGCCACGCCGTCCGCCCGGCCCGTCGGCGTCGGACTCGGCGGCAGCAGGGGCAGAAGCGGAACCCTGAGGGGGCCCGGCGGGCAGGGCGAACCCACCCTCGGGGGCGATGGGCCGGGGCGCGGCGGGCGCCCCCAGCCCGGCCGCCGGCACCGGGCCGGCGGGCTGGGCAGCGGCCCCGGCCGGCCCCAGTGCCCGGCGGCGGCCCGCCGGGTGCTCGGTCACCGGAACCGGGGGCACCGTCGGTACGGGCGGCAGCGCGGGCATGGCGGTGCCCTGCGGGGGCACCGGCCGGTCGTGCGGGGCGTCGTCACCGGCGCGGCCCCGCCGGCGCCCGGTACCCAGGCCCGCCGGGTTCACCGGGGACTGGGCCAGCTCCGCCGGACCGGAGGGGACGGCCTGCGCCGGGGCTTTGCCCTCCGTCCGGGGGCGCGCGGACGGCAGCGCCAGCGCGCCCCCGCCCTCGCGGGCCGCGGCGGCCCTCGCCCCCGCCACCTCGTCCTCCAGGAAGGCGTCCACACCGCGTCGGCCCCGCCGGCCGCCGGAGACCGTCGCCGGGGCGGCCTCGGGCTCCGGCGCGGGCGGCTGCTCGGACTCCGGGAGGGTCACCGTCCCGGCTCCCGTACCCAGCGGCAGCTCCAGGACGTACGCCCCGCCCGGGGCGCCCGGCACCTCGACCGTCTGCAGGACCCCGCCGTGCGCGGTGACGATGCCCCGCACGATCGGCTCGTGCACCGGGTTGCCGCCCTCGTAGGGGCCGCGCACCTCGATCCGTACGACATCGCCGCGCTGAGCGGCGGCCACCACGATCGTGGAGTCGCCGTACCCGCTGCCCTGGGCGGTCTTGCCGGTGGCGTCCACCCCGGCGACGTCCGCGACCAGGTGGGCGAGGGCGGTCGCGATCCGCTCGGCGTCCACCTCGGCCTCGATCGTCGGGGCGTGGACGGCGAACTGCACCCGGCCCGGGCCGATCAGTTCGACCGCGCCGTCGACACCCGCCGCGACGACCGTGTTGATCAGGACGTTCTTCTTCTTGAGCTTCTCGCCGCCCGCGTCCAGGCGCTGGTACTCGAGCACGTTGTCCACGAGGGTGGTCATGCGCGAGTACCCGGCGGCCAGGTGGTGCAGCAGCTGGTTGGCCTCCGGCCACAGCTGCCCCCCGTCGTCGGCGGCCAGCGTGGCCAGCTCCCCGCGCAGTTCCTCCAGCGGACCGCGCAGGGAGTCGCCGAGCACGGCCAGCAACTGGGCGTGGCGCGCCGCGAGGGCGTCGTAGGGGCGGCGGTCGGTGAAGGTCATCACGGCGCCGACGAGCAGCTCCCCGTCCCGTACGGGCGAGGTGGTCAGGTCCACGGCGACGGCCTGGCCGGCCTTGTTCCACAGCACCTGGCCGCGGACCCGGTGCTTGCGCCCGCTGCGCAGGGTGTCGGCGAGCGGGGACTCGTCGAAGGGGAACGGCGAACCGTCCGCCCGCGAGTGCTGGATCAGCCCGTGCAGCTCGCGGTTGCCGAGGTCGGTGGCGCGGTACCCGAGGATCTGCGCGGCGGCCGGGTTGACGAGGACGACGCGGCCCTCGGTGTCCGTGCCCACGACGCCCTCCGCGGCGGCGCGCAGGATCATCTCGGTCTGCCGCTGGGACCGGGCCAGCTCGGCCTCGGTGTCCACGGTCTCGGAGAGGTCCCGTACGACGAGCATCAGCAGTTCGTCGCCGGTGTAGGCGGGCTGGGGCTCGCGGTAGGCGTCCCGGCCGTCGAGGTGGGCGCTGGTGACCTCGACGGGGAACTCGCTGCCGTCCGTGCGGCGCGCGGTCATCCGCTTCGGCCGGGACCGGCCCTCTTCACGGTCGCCGGGGCGGCGCATCGAACCGGGGATCTGCTTGGAGTCGAACTCCGGCAGGAGGTCGAGCACCCCGCGGCCGACGAGCCCGGTGCCCGGGCTCTCCATCACCTCGAGGGCGATCGAATTGGCGTTGACGACCGTGCCGTTGGCGTTGACGAGCAACAGCGCGTCCGGAAGCGCGTCGAGTATTGCTGCGAGGCGAGCAGCGCCTCGGGATGGCCTGCTGCTCACGACGAGCTTCCTCCCTGACCACGACTACCGGCATGTCACGGGAGGAGTCTAAGGGCACCGTCCTGCCGCGGGGTGGCGGATGGACGGGGGAAAACGCGCATCCGGCGCATCGTCCCAGGTCAGGAATGCTCCCCCGGAAGCACAGGTTCCACGTTCTTCCACCGGGCGATGTCGCATCCGTTCCTGCGCTGGAAGGTGGTGTCCACCTTCTGGCCGCGCCACGTTCCGGTGACGTGGGCGACGGCCGACCCGCCGTACTGGAACGAGCAGTTCTGGGCGTCCGGGCGGGCGAAGGGGTCCTTGCCCTGCTTGGCGAGCGTGTCGAGACGGGCGCAGGCCTCCTCGGCGAGGGGGTGGTCGCCGCCGACGGGGTGGCATTCGAGCCGGTGGGTGCCGTCGACGAGGCGGTTGCCGCTCTTGGAGATCTCGATGGTGAGCCGGTCGGGCGCGGACAGCAGCCGGCCGAGGGGCAGGGGCGGCAGCGGTCCGGCAGCCGCGGCGGCCAGGGCGGAGGTGACGGCGAAGGCGGCGAGACGCAGCATGGGGCACTCCAGGTCGTCCGTACGTCGTACGCCTCACCAACGACCTTCGCGCTCCGACGTTGCGTGCTTAAGCCTTTGCTCTGCGGCCCCGGCTCCTTGTACCGTTGGGAGCGGATTGGTGACCGGCCCCGCGCCTGTGTCATCATCTGCACGCACCTTCGTACGCGGGGGTGTGCTGGAGGCGTCGCCTAGTCCGGTCTATGGCGCCGCACTGCTAATGCGGTTTGGGGCTTACACCCCATCGAGGGTTCAAATCCCTCCGCCTCCGCACCTCACCGAAGCCCCGGTCCTGATGGACCGGGGCTTCGGTGCGTTCAGGCCTTGGAGGGGTTTCGGATGGCCCCCGGTGGGTAACCGGCCGGGCCCCGGGCCGCCCGGAGGATGCTTGCGGACGATCTTCTTCCAGGGCGTTTCCCCAGGTCAGAGGGCTTGGGGCTAATGGATTTCGCGTCCCGGCGAGGTCCATGTATTGTTGTTCTCGCAAGGCCAACGGGGCGAAAAACCCCGGGAAGCCCAAGCACTCGTAGCTTAACGGATAGAGCATCTGACTACGGATCAGAAGGTTGCAGGTTCGAATCCTGCCGAGTGCACAGCAGGTCGAAGGCCCCGGACGAGAGTCCGGGGCCTTCGGCGTTCAGGGAGTACAGCAGCGAAGTACAGCAACCGCCTCAGCCGGTGCCGCTGCCCATGGCTTCGGACAGCTTGCCGAGAGCGTCGCGTACGGCTTCCTCGCTCGCTTCGGCGTAGACCTCCATCGTCATGGCGATCTGCGAATGCCGGAGAATCCGCTGGGCCACCTTCGGGTGGACCTTGAGCGCGACCAGGAGCGCGGCGCAGGTGTGCCTGGTGTTCCGCAGCGGGATCACCCGCAGGCCGGCCCGGCGAGCGCGCAGGCCGAACATCCGAGTGAGGTTCCCCGGCTCGATCGGGGTCCCGTACTTCGTGGTGAACACGAGGCCGCGGCTGTCCTGCCACAGCTCACTGCAGCCTTACGGTCCCCGACCTGCTGGGCACGTCGCATCCGCAGCGCCTTGAGGCAGAGGGAGGGCAGCGGCAGGAAGTCGTCCGAGTCCTCCGTCTTGGTCTCCCGGTGAAGGATCTGGCGTCCGGCCCGCTGGATCTGGTGGTCCACATAGAGCTCGCCGGCGTCGAAGTCGATCGACTTCCAGGTCAGCCCCAGCACCTCCCCGCGACGTAGCCCAAGGCAGAGGACGAGTACCCACGCGGCGAAGAGGTGGTCCTTCCGGGCGACCCCATCCGCCAGGAATCGGCCCGCCTCGGCCACGGACCACGGCTTGATCCGCTTGCGGCGGGGCTTGGGCACCTTCACGAGGGAGGCGACGTTCTTGCCGATCTCTTCCTCGGCGACGGCGTGTGTAAGGGCGGCCCGCAGGGCATCCCGAGATCCCTGTATCACCCGCCGAGACGGGTACGCCTCGCAGCACTCACCGATGGCACAGCACCGCCGGCTCTCGGGGGCGTGCATCGCATCCTTGCCTTGGGCGCAGCACTGGCAGATCGCCGCCAGCTTGGTCAGCCACTTCCGGACATCGCGGACGGTCAGCTTGTCCAGCCGCTTCGAGCCCAGGTGCGGGGCGATGTAGAGCCGGACGTACCCCTCGTACGAGACGTACGAGAGCGGGGCCAGGTTGGGCTTGACGATCAAGCACCCGGCTGCGCTCCGCTCCGCCGGGCGGGCTTCCCGGCTCGGCTCGGGGCGACGCTCCTGCCTTGGGCCCGCTCCGCCCCCGCTGCGCCGACGCCCGCCCCTGCAAGGCGGGATAGGCCCAAGGGCATGAGGCAGTCCCCTACGGGCCCGCGGTGCCATCACTCACCGACATGCCTCCGGCGGGGGCCTCCGGCTCCGGGATGCGGGGGCGCCGCTGGCGGGTGCCGGCCCCGTGGAGGGTGTGGGAGTTGGGGAAGGGGGTGGCTGGGGCAGCGCTATCGAATTGCGCCATCTCTGACTCAAAAACGACGATCAAGGAGTAACGTCGATTGCCGTGCATATGCCACTGGGCGAGATAGCCCTACTTGAGTACGTGTACGACGAGTCGGGACGCGATGTACATTCATCGGTCCTCCCCGCCAGCCATGACGACAGCATCAGTGGCTTCGCTTCGATCTTGGTCGAGCAAGGCCTCTTGAAACGGTCCTCGTTCGCTGGAGACCTGACCATCACAAGTGCTGGTATCCGGCTAGTCGACGAAGTCAGACAGCAGCGAACTGATCTCCCAGCGAGAGCGGCAGCCCTACGTAGGAACCTCGCCCAGTGGCTCTACGGTCACAACCCTGCGGACGGCCAGGCAGCCATTGAGAGTGGCTTCCTGCAATCAGCCCACTCTTACTACCTTGGGCAACCCTTCTCAGCGGACGAGATCATTCGTGCACTGGGCTACCTTCGCGAACGCGGGTTGATCGACGGGGCGTTCGCCTGGGGCGGTGCACCAATCCGCCTTCGCCTCACGACCCTGGGCGTGGACTTCGTCGAAAGCGGGAAGAGCATGACCGAATTCCTCAACCCGCAGCCCAGCCTTGGCCCAACGTTCCACGTGAGCGTGGCCGGCTCCCAGAACGTCGCTATCGGCACTCACGGCGAGGTCACCCAAACCAACACTTCCGGGATCGACCCTGCCGTCCTCACTCAACAAGTCCATGCAGCGAGCCTGGCTCGGGAGAGCCTTCCTGGTCTGCATCTGGACGCTGATCAAGCAGCGCTAGTCACCCGTCTAAGCCGGGAGCTCGAAGCAGAAGCGAGCAGCGAAGCTCCGCAGTCGGGCCGCATGCGGTCTGTCGCAACGAGCCTCATTGACGCTCTGTCCTCGGCAGCCGGCACAGCCCTAGGCGGGATGGTCATCGCCACTCTGACTCAGGCGGCAGCCGCGCTGGGATAGATGCCGCCTGACGTAGCCGGGCCCCGGCGCGAGTCGGGGCCCGGGGAGTTGCAGCAGATCCGACTCCATCCGCTAGGAACTCCCGGCATGCTCAAAGTTCGTGCGGGCGACGCACGGCGGGATGCCAGCTCCGTGCATTAATTTGTGATCTCAGTCACATTGATGCCTGGTGTCGCGATGCGCGGCCGCTATCAACGGAGCCGCGAACTATACAATGATTCGTTGCAAAGTGATATGTGTGTTGGATAGTTGTCTCAGGGATTGTGGCGCCCTGACGTGTGAAATTGCCGCCTAACCAGGCAGTTATCCGGGTGAAAGGTGGTAGTTGCGCTCGGCGAGAGTGTTGTCAGGTTGTGTGATGCGATCGCAAATCGTCCCGATGGTTCGCGGGCGATGGCGGATTGCTCGCGGGGCCGAAGGGCTCATCATGAGAGCTCGGTTGCCCACCCCCCGACTGCCTGGGCTGCAACCGTGACGGGAGGGGGTGGGCCAGAACCATGGGAGGTTCCATGTCGAGTCTGACCCTGTGTGGCCAGGAGTCAAATCCCGGGCGCCTTAGCGGGTTAGTCACGGTGATCGTCATCATGCTGGTCTTGTGGCCGGCTGCCGCAGAAGTTCTCAGCGCCTATGTGAACGCAGTGTCGTTGGCGGTGGCCCTTGTGGGTTGCGGTACAGCAGCCGCATACCGCAACCGCAGCAACCGCACCTGACCGATACCACCCCAGTGAGGCCCTGAAGTGGCCAGAATGGCCGCCGCTGACCGATCTGGCTAGAGCTACGGATCAGAAGGTTGCAGGTTCGAATCCTGCCGAGTGCACAGCCGAGAGGCCCTCAGGAGAAATCCTGAGGGCCTCTTTCGTTGTGCCCCGGGTGTACTCAACCCGGGTGTACTCAAGGGGGAGGGATCCCCCGGGAGATGTCAGGGGCGGGATGGCTCCTGAGGGGGACGTGGACCACGAGGGTGCCCGGCTAGGGTTTTCGAAGATCGTTCGACCTTGTTGGGGGGCTCTCATGGGACTGTTCGGGAACGCGCACACCACCGATCCGGCGTCGGCGCAGCGGGACTACGCGCGGCTGCTGGGGCACGGGGAGCAGGTCCACGCCGCGTACCTGCTGGTGCGCGACACGATCCTGTTCACCGACCGGCGGCTGGTCTTCGTCGACAAGCAGGGGCTGACGGGCAAGAAGGTGGAGTACCACTCCGTCCCGTACCGGAGCATCACGCACTTCTCGGTGGAGACGGCCGGGCACTTCGATCTCGACGCCGAGCTCAAGATATGGATATCCGGCAGCCCGGCGCCGATCGAGAAGACCTTCACCAAGGGGGTCGACATCTACGAGCTGCAGGCGATCCTGACGCAGTTCGTCGCGCGCTAGCGGCGGGCGGTACGGGCCTACGGGCCTACGGGCGCAGCCTCAGGGGCGGCCGGGCAGGACGCGCGGGAGGCCGGTCACCGAGAGCACCAGCGAGTACAGCGAGGTGGTGGCGGTGATGAAGAGGCGGTTGTTCTTCGGTCCGCCGAAGGCGATGTTCGATACGGGTTCCGGGACGCGCAGGCGGCCGATGAGGTCTCCGTCCGCCGCGTAGCAGTGCACGCCCGACGTCATCGCGGCCGCCCAGAGCCGGCCCTCGTCGTCGAAGCGGATGTTGTCCACCGAGGGGCAGTCCGTGAAGACGCGGTCGCCGCCGAGGGTGCCGTCGTCGCCGACCGTGAAGGCGCGGATGTGGCCGGCGCGGGTGTCGGCCGCGTACAGCTCGCTCTCGTCCGGGGAGAAGACCAGGCCGTTCGGGCCGAGGAAGCCGTCGGCGACGAGGCGGACCTCGCCGGTGGCGGGGTCGGCCCGGTAGAGGTTGCAGGCGCCGATCTCGCTCGGCGCCCGCCGGCCCTCGTAGTCGCTGGTGATCCCGAAGTCGGGGTCGGAGAACCAGATCGAGCCGTCCGAGCGGACCACCGCGTCGTTGGGGCTGTTGAGCCGCTTGCCGTCGTAGCGGTCGGCGATGACGGTGAGGCTGCCGTCGGGCTCGGTGCGGGTGACCCGCCGGTTGCCCTGCTCGCAGGTGATCAGGCGGCCCTCGCGGTCGAGGGTGTTGCCGTTGGGGTGGCCGGCAGGGGTGCGGAAGACGGAGACCGCCCCGGTCGCCTCGTCCCAGCGCAGCATCCGGTCGTTGGGGATGTCGCTCCACACGAGCTGGCGCCAGGCCGGCAGGTACAGCGGACCTTCGGCCCACCGGCAGTCGTCATAGAGGCGGTCCAGGCGTGCGTCACCGTTGGCGCATCGGCCGGTCCGGAAGCGTTCGTCCAGGATCTCGTACAAGGTGAGGTCAGCTATGCCAGACATAATTCCCCCGTATCGGTATCGCTCCGAATTTTGTTCGGTTCGATGGTGAGATTGCAGGATCAGGTACCGTCTTCGCAAGAGCCAGGGGGCTCATGGCGCACCGGGGGCCCGACGGCCCAGGGGAGGAAGACGGCGTGGACGACATCGACCGGGCGCTCGTCCTGCGCCTCCAGCAGGACGCGGGCCAGTCCTACGCCGCCCTCGGCGCGGCCGTGGGGCTCTCCGCCGGGGCGACCCACGAGCGCGTGCGCAAACTGCGCGAGCGGGGGGTGATCCGGCGGACCACCGTCGACGTCGACCCGGCCGCCGTCGGCAGCGGGGTGCTGGCCTACGTGATGGTCGACTCCAACGCGTGGATGGGCGAGTCGGCGGAGGCCTTCGCCGCCATCCCCGAGATCCAGGAGGCGCATATCATCGCGGGCAGTGCCTCGGTCCTGGTCAAGGTGCGCACGGCCACCACCGGGCAGTTGCAGGACGTCCTGCGGCGGCTCTACGCCATCGACGGGGTCAGCGGGACGCAGGCCACCGTGGTCCTGGACACCTTCTTCGAGCGGCCGCTCCCCCTGTGACCGCGCCCGCCGCGAGCTGGTGGTGCACCGGGATCCGGTGGAGCGGCGCAGGCCCTGCCATCGGGTGGTGCGGGGGGCGCGGGGAGCGGGAGAGCCCGCTCGCTCCCGGGCAGCCGCTCGCCTTCACCGCCCGCGGTGAGCGGCACTGCCTGGGAGTACGGCGGGCCGGGAGGCGGACTCCGTGCCCCATGGCCCGGTCGGTGCCGGGTCGCGCGGGCAGCGCCCAGTGCCCCGAGTGCGCCCGGCTGGACCGGTCCTTCTCGGTGGCCGCCGACACCAACGCCGCCGATCCGCGAACGTACCGCGTGTACCTGGCGTGGTTCGGGCCCGGGATGGTGAAGGTCGGCATCACGGCCGAGGAGCGCGGTCCGGTCCGGCTGCTGGAGCAGGGGGCGGTGACCTGGACCTGGCTGGGGCGCGGGCCGCTGATGGCTGCCCGCCGGACCGAGGAGCTGCTGCGGGCCGCCCTCGGGGTGCCCGACCGGATCGCGTACGCCCGCAAGCGCGCCGTACGGGCCGGGCTGCCGCCGGAGTCCGAGCGGGCCCGGGAGGTCGCCGAGCTGTACGCGCGGGCCACCGGGCTGCCCGGGTGGCCGGAGTCGCTGGAACGGGTGGGGTGCGGGATCACCGACCATGCCGGACCGTTCGCGCTGGCCGGGCTGCCGGCTCCGGCCCGCGTGATCAGGGAGATGACGCCCGGCGGGAGCGTCGTGGGGCGGCTCGCGGGGGTCGCCGGCCCGGATCTGCACTTCGCGGACGGGCTCGTGGTGGACACCCGGCTGCTGGCCGGATGGGAGCTGGCCGCCGCCCCCGTCGGCGCGCTCACCGACGTACCGCTCACCGGGATCGCGGCCGCACCGCCTGAGGCCGAGCAGGGCGGACTGTTCTGACCCCGGGTTCCGAGGCGCCGGAGGGGACCAAGGTCAAAACTTGGATCCCTTTGGCCTGCGGGGGCCGATTCCGATGGACATGCCGAGGGCCTTCCGCCGAGGGTGTGGGCATGAGCATTCAGCCCGTTCCGGCGTTCGAACCGCCGTATGTCATGGCCGCATTCAGCAATGTCCGCACCGCTGACGAGAGCGGCTATCCGGAGACCAGCACCCGGATGAACGAGCTCGTCCGGGAGAATCCCGGCTTCCTCGGCTACGAGTACGCGCGCACCCCCGGCGGCCTCGGCATCACCGTCGCCTACTTCCGCGACCACGACTCCCTGCGCGCATGGCGGGAGGACCTGGAGCACCAGGCCGCCATGCGAGAGGGCCGCGCCCACTGGTACGAGAGCTACACCCTGCACGTCGCGACCGTCGAGCGGAGCCACGGCTTTGTCCGCAACGGCTGAGGCGGTCCGCGCCTTCCGGGAGCGGCTCGGCCTGCCCGGACTGGTCGACGTCCACACGCACTTCATGCCGGAGCGGGTACTGGACAAGGTCTGGGACTACTTCGACGCGGTCGGTCCGCTGACCGGCGTCGAGTGGCCCATCACCTACCGGCACGAGGAGGAGCAGCGGGTCGCGCTCCTCCGGAAGTTCGGGGTCCGCGCCTTCACCTCGATGCTCTACCCGCACAAGCCGGCGATGGCCGCCTGGCTCAACGCGTGGGCCGCCGACTTCGCCGCCCGCACCCCCGACTGCCTGCACACCGCGACCTTCTTCCCGGAGGAGGACGCGGCGGCGTACACCGCACAGGCCGTGGACGACGGGGCCCGGGTCTTCAAGGCGCACCTCCAGGTCGGCGACTACGACCCGAACGACGCCCGGCTCACACCGGTGTGGGGGCTGCTGGCCGAGACCGGGATCCCGACCGTGATCCACTGCGGTTCGGGGCCCGCCCCGGGCACGTACACCGGGCCCGAGCCGATCGCCCGGCTGCTGGCCCGCCACCCCCGGCTCCCGTTGATCATCGCGCACATGGGGATGCCCGAGTACTCGGACTTCCTCGGCCTGGCCGACCGGTACCCGGAGGTGCGCCTGGACACGACCATGGCCTTCACCGACTTCTCCGAGCGGCTCAGCGCCTTCCCTCCCGAGAACCTCGGACGCCTCGCCGACCTCGGGGACCGCATCCTGCTGGGCACCGACTTCCCGAACATCCCCTACCCGTACGAGCACCAGCTGGAGGCCCTGGAGCGGCTCGGCCTCGGCGACGACTGGCTGCGGGCGGTCTGCCACGACAACGGCGCCCGCCTGTTCGGCCTCAACCCCTGAGCGCCCTTTCTCAGGAGATTCACAGGCAGGCGCAAGAACGCTCTCAGAGGCGGCGGCCAGCGTGAGCGGTATGACCGCGACGACCACCTCACACGCGTCCACGTCCACCGGCGCCCCGACGGCCATGCTGCGGCCCGACGGCGGACCCTGCCGGGTCCTCGTCGTCGACGACGAGGCCTCGCTCTCCGAACTGCTGTCCATGGCCCTGAGCTACGAGGGCTGCGAGGTCCGCAGCGCCGGCGACGGTGCGGGAGCCGTACGGGCCGCACGGGAGTTCCGGCCGGACGTGGTGGTCCTCGACATCATGCTCCCCGACATGGACGGACTGGCCGTCCTGGGACGGCTGCGCCGGGAGATCCCGCAGGTACCGGTGCTGTTCCTGACCGCCAAGGACTCCGTGGAGGACCGCATCGCGGGCCTCACGGCGGGCGGCGACGACTACGTCACCAAGCCGTTCAGCCTGGAGGAGGTCGTGGCCCGGCTGCGCGGGCTGGTCCGCCGCTCCGGCGCGGCGCAGGTCGCGCGGGGCGGCTCGGTCCTGACCGTCGGGGACCTGTGCCTCGACGAGGACAGCCACGAGGTGGTCCGCGGCGGCCAGGAGGTCCACCTGACCGCCACGGAATTCGAGCTGCTGCGCTACCTGATGCGCAATCCGCGCCGGGTGCTGAGCAAGGCGCAGATCCTGGACCGGGTGTGGTCCTACGACTTCGGCGGCCAGGCCAACGTGGTGGAGCTCTACATCTCCTACCTGCGGCGGAAGCTGGAGGGCGGCACGGGACTGCCGCCGATGATCCACACCCGGCGCGGCGCCGGCTACCTCATCAAGCCGGCCGAGTAGTGGCCCTGCGCCTGCCCGCTCCTCTCCGCCCGCGTCGTCCGGCCGGCCCGTCCGGTGCGCGTCGTCCGGCCGGCCCGTCCGGTGGGCATCGTCCGGGCGGCCCGTTCCGCGTGCGTCGTCCGCCTGTTCCGTCCCGCCTGCGCCGGACCGCTCCAGCGCGCCGGCGTCCCTGGTCGCTGCGGACGCGGCTCGTCGTCTCGGCGGTGGTGCTGATCGCCGTCGTGGGCACGTCCATCGGTACCGTCACCACCCTCGCCATGCGTTCCCGCCTGGTCGGGGAACTCGACAAGCAGCTGACCGCCTCCGTCGAGATGGCCACGCGGGGCCCCGGCTCCGCGAAGGCCGCCCGCGATGCCGGACTCGGCTTCGTGTTCGCCCCCGGCTCCCCGATGGGCGCCGTCGGGATCCGCCTCGATCCGGCCCGGAAGGTGCTCGGGGCCGCCCGGATCGTTCCCGTGGGCGGCCAGAGTTTCGACCACCGCGAATCCCTCACCGAAGCCCAGACCGCCGCCCTGGCGGAAATCGCCCGCAAGACGGCCGGCAGCCGAGGCGGCCCGGTGGACGTGGACCTGCCGGGGCTCGGCCCCTACCGGGTGCTGGCAGGTCCCGACGGCGGCCGGGACCTGCTCGTGCTCGGCTTCCCGCTCCAGGGGGTCGACTCCACCGTGAGCACCCTGATCGCCGTCGAGGTCTGCGTCACCC
Organism: Streptomyces sp. NPDC048352; assembly: GCF_040651895.1. NCBI lineage: Bacteria > Bacillati > Actinomycetota > Actinomycetes > Kitasatosporales > Streptomycetaceae > Streptomyces > Streptomyces sp. NPDC048352. The sequence continues at coordinate 27,904 of NZ_JBEZKZ010000002.1, read as the reverse complement.
TGGCCGGACTGATCGCCGCCTCCCTCGCCGGGCAGGCCTTGGTCGGGGTCGCCCTGCGCCCCTTGTGCCGGGTCGCCGCGACCGCCACCCGCGTCTCCGAACTCCCCCTGCACAGCGGCGAACCCGCCCTGCACGAACGGGTGCCGGACGCCGAGGCAGACCCCCGCACCGAGGTGGGCCAGGTCGGCGCCGCCCTGAACCGGCTGCTGGGCCACGTGTCCTCCGCGCTCACGGCCCGCCAGCGGAGCGAGACGCAGGTCCGGCAGTTCGTCGCCGACGCCTCCCACGAACTGCGCACCCCGCTGGCCTCCATCCGCGGTTACGCCGAACTCACCCGCCGGGGGCGGGAAGTGACCGGCCCCGACACCCGGCACGCCCTGGGGCGGATCGAGTCCGAGGCCACCCGGATGACCGGACTGGTCGAGGACCTGCTGCTGCTGGCCAGGCTGGACGCCGGCCGCCCGCTGTCCTTCGAGGACACCGACCTGGCGCCGCTCGTCATCGACGCGCTCGGCGACGCCCGCGCCGCGGGCCCCGGCCACCACTGGCGCCTGGCACTCCCCGACGGACCCGCGCCCGTCCGCGCCGACCCGGCCCGGATCCAGCAGGTCCTGGTGAACCTCCTCGCCAACGCCCGCACCCACACCCCGCCCGGCACCACCGTGACGGCCGCTGTTTCACGTGAAACATCCGCCGTCCGGCTGCGGATCGAGGACGACGGCCCCGGCATCCCGCCCGAGCTGCTGCCGCACGTCTTCGAGCGCTTCGCCCGGGGAGACGCCTCCCGCTCCCGCGCGGCGGGCTCCACCGGGCTGGGCCTGGCCATCGTCCAGGCCGTGGTCTGCGCCCACGACGGCCGGGTCGACGTCCGCAGCGAACCCGGCCGGACCCGCTTCGAAGTGCTGCTGCCCCTGGCCGGACACGAACCCGGCCCGTACTCACAGACGGCGCACAGGCTCACCACACGGAGGTGACAGGGCACCCGGCGAGGGTCGGTGCATGCCAACCGACACCTCTCCCGGCGCCCTTCCGGCCCGGGCGCCCCTCGCGTCCGCGCCCGGCGAGCCCGTACTCGACGTGGTGATCCCGGTCTTCAACGAGGAGAAGGACCTCGGCCCCTGTGTGCGCCGCCTCCACGCCCACCTCACCCGCACCTTCCCGTACGCCTTCCGCATCACCATCGCCGACAACGCCAGTACCGACCGGACCCCCGAGGTCGCCGCCGGACTCGCCGCGGCGGTCGAGGGAGTACGCAGCTTCCGGCTGGAGGAGAAGGGCCGCGGCCGCGCGCTGCGCACCGTCTGGTCGCGGTCGGAGGCGCCCGTCCTCGCGTACATGGACGTGGACCTCTCCACCGACCTGAACGCGCTGCTGCCGCTGGTCGCCCCGCTGATCTCCGGCCATTCCGACCTCGCCATCGGCACCCGGCTGGCCCCCTCCTCCCGGGTGGTACGGGGCGCCAAACGGGAGTTCGTCTCCCGCGCCTACAACCTGCTGCTGCGCTCCTCCCTCTCCGCCCGCTTCAGCGACGCCCAGTGCGGGTTCAAGGCCATCCGCCGGGAGGTGGCGCAGCGGCTGCTGCCGCTGGTGGAGGACACCGGCTGGTTCTTCGACACCGAGATGCTGGTGCTGGCCGAGCGGGCCGGGCTGCGGATCCACGAGGTGCCGGTGGACTGGGTGGACGATCCCGACTCCACGGTCCACATCGTGAGGACCGCCGCCGAGGACCTGAAGGGCGTCTGGCGGGTGGGGCGGGCACTCGCGGTCGGAGCGCTCCCGCTCGACCGGCTCGCCCGCCCCTTCGGGGACGACCCGCGCGACCGCACCGCGCTGCCGGGCGTACCGCGCGGGCTGACCCGCCAGCTCCTCGGCTTCTGCGCCGTCGGCGTGCTGTCCACCCTCGGCTACCTCGCCCTGTACTCCCTCGTCCGGCCGGCCGCCGGGCCGCAGCTCGCCAACGCCGGCGCCCTGCTGGTCTCGGCCGTCGCCAACACCGCCGCCAACCGGCGGCTCACCTTCGGCGTCCGGGGCCGGGACCGCGCCGTCCGCCACCAAGCCCAGGGGCTCGTGGTCTTCGCCATCGGACTGGCCCTGACCAGCGGTTCGCTCGCCGCCCTCGGCGCGGCCGCCGCCGATCCCGCGCACAGCACCGAGCTGGCCGTCCTGATCACGGCCAACCTCGCCGCCACCGTGCTGCGGTTCCTGCTCTTCCGCTCCTGGGTCTTCCCCGAGCGGCGCACCACTCCCGTGGAGGACGCCCACCGATGACCACCGCCCTGCCGGCCTCCGGCTCCCCCTTCCCCGGGCCGGCCGCCCACCCGGCCCGGACCCCGGCCGCCCCGGCCGAGCGCCGCGCCACGGCCGTACGCCCCCGCTGGGAGCGGCCCGCGTACGCGGCGCTGCTGCTCGCCACCGCCCTGCTCCTGCTGTGGAACCTCGGGGCCTCCGGCTACGCCAACTCCTTCTACTCCGCCGCCGTGCAGGCGGGCTCCCAGAGCTGGAAGGCCTTCTTCTTCGGCTCCTCCGACGCCGGGAACTCGATCACCGTCGACAAGCCCCCGGCCGCGCTGTGGCCGATGGCGCTGTCCGTCCGGCTGTTCGGGCTCGGCTCCTGGCAGATCCTCGTCCCCCAGGCACTGATGGGCGTCGGGACCACCGCCGTGCTGTACGCCGCCGTGCGCCGCCAGTTCGGGCCCGGTGCCGCGCTGCTGAGCGGAGCGGCCTTCGCGCTCACGCCCGTCACCGCGCTGATGTTCCGCTTCAACAACCCCGACGCGCTGCTGACGCTGCTGCTGACCGCCACCGTGTACTGCGTGCTCCGCGCTCTGGACGGGGCGCGGACGGGGTGGCTGGTGGCGGCCGGCGCGGCGATCGGCGCGGGCTTCCTCACCAAGACCCTGCAGGCCTTCGTCATCCTGCCGCCGCTCGCCCTGCTGTACGCCGTCTGCGCGCCGACCCGGCTGCGTCGCCGGCTCGGGCAGCTGCTGCTCGCCGGGCTGGCGGCGGTGGCGGCCGGCGGCTGGTGGGTGGCCGTGGTGGAGCTGTGGCCCGCCGCCTCCCGCCCGTACATCGGCGGCTCGCAGCACAACTCCTTCCTGGAGCTCACCTTCGGCTACAACGGGCTCGGCCGGCTGAACGGCAACGAGACGGGCAGCGTCGGCGGCGTCCGGGCCGCGGCCGGCGGGAGCGGGGCCGGGGCGTACGGGATGCCCGGGGGCGGCCCGGGGCCCCGGGGCGGCGGGGGCTGGGGGGAGACCGGCATCGACCGGCTCTTCTCGGGCGGTGTCGGCGGCCAGATCTCCTGGCTGCTCCCGGCCGCGCTGGTGCTGCTCGTCGCGGGGCTGGTGGTCACCTGGCGGGCCCGCAGGACGACCGACTCCCTGGAGGGCAAGGCCCGCGCGGCCTTCCTCGCCTGGGGCGGCTCCCTGCTGATCACCGCGCTCGTCTTCAGCTACATGCAGGGCATCTTCCACGAGTACTACACCGTCGCGCTGGCGCCCTTCGCGGCCGCGCTGGTCGGCATGGGCACGGCCGTGCTCTGGGAGGAGCGGGGCAGCAGGGCCGCCGCCCTGACCCTGTCCGGCACCCTGGCCCTGACCGCCGTCTGGTCGTACGTCCTCCTCGGCCGCTCCTCCGGCTATCTGCCGTGGCTGCGCTGGGCGGTCGTGGCGGCCGGGCTGCTCGCCGCCGTCCTGATGCCGTTCGCGGTCCGCTTCGGGCGCCGGGTGCTGCTCGCCACGGCGGCGCTGGGGCTGGGGGCGGCTCTGGCGGGGCCGTTCGCGTACTGCCTGACCACCGTCGGCACCGGACACACCGGGTCCATCCCCACGGCCGGGCCGGCGGTGGCGGGCGGCCGGGGCGGCCCGGGAGGGATGCGCTTCGGCCCCGCCGGCGAGCAGCTCCAGGGCGGCCCGGGCGGGTTCCCGGGCGCCGGCCAGGGCGGCGGCCCGGCAGGAGGCCCGCCGCAGGGCGGTGGCCCCCTCGGCGGAGGCCCGATGGGCGGCTCCCGCCCGGCGCGGCCGAACGGCCAGGCGGGCGGCGCGAACGGACCGGCCGCCCCGAGCGGCGAGGGCGGCCAGGGCGGGCGCGACGGCCAGAGGGGTACCGGCGGCCCTGGCGGGCTGCTGGGCGGCACCCGGGTCGACGCCGCGGCGAAGACCGCGCTCAGCACCGGCGCCGCCCGCTACACCTGGGCGGCGGCCGCCATCGGCTCCCAGAACGCGGCGAGTTACCAGCTGGCCTCCGGTGCGCCCGTGATGCCCGTCGGCGGCTTCAACGGCAGCGACCCCTCGCCCACGCTGGAGCAGTTCAAGGGGTACGTGAAGGCGGGGAGGATCCACTGGTTCATCGCCCAGAGCGGCCTCGGCGGCGGCAGCGGCGAGGCGGCCACGGGCATGAACCGGCCCGCGGGCACGGGAGGTCCCGGCGGCGCGGCGGGTACGGCCATCGACAGCTGGGTCAGGGCGAACTTCAAGGCCGTCACCCTCGGCGGGGCCACCTTCTACGACCTGACGGCCCCGTCGGCGGTCCCGTCCTGATCCGCCCCCGATCCGCCCCTGATCCGCCGGACACCCCCTAGCATCAAGAGGGCGGACCGGGCATTCCGGGCTGAACCCCTTGTGGTGAGGAGGGCGCCTCCATGGTGACCGAGGCTGATCCGGGCAAGGCCAGGACCAGTGTGTGGCTGGCCGCCAGGCCGGCCGCCCCCACCAGACGCCGCAGCGAGGCACCCTCGGGCCTGGACCGGGACCGGATCACCGCCGCCACCGTCCGGCTGCTGGACGCCGACGGCCTCGGCCGGTTCTCGATGCGCCGGCTGGCCGCCGATCTCGGAGTCACCGCGATGTCCCTGTATTGGTACGTGGACACCAAGCACGACCTGCTCGAACTGGCCCTGGACAGCGCCCTGGGACAGCAGCGGCTGCCGGCCGGCCCGCCCCCGCGCGAGGGCTGGCCGGCCCGGCTGCGCACCCTCGCCGGCGGCTACCGCCGGCTGCTGGCGCAGCATCCGTGGGTGGCGCCGCTGAGCGTGGCCTATCCCAACATCGGCCCGCACGCACGGGCCTTCGACGACGCCCTGCACCGGCTGCTGGAGGTCACGGGGCTGGCGGGCGCGGCCAGGGCCGGCGCTCATCTGGCGGTATCCCAGTTCCTGACCGGCTGCGCCCTGAACGGCTGCGGGGGCAGGGTCCGGCGGGCGCCCGAGGCGGAGTTCGCCCTCGCCCTCGACGTCCTGATCGCCGGCATCGAGGCCAAGGCCGCCCATACGCCGGCGGCCCGGGCCTGAACCCCATGGGGGTCCGGCCCGGGCCGCCCGTGTCCCGTCCTTCGCCGGGCGGCGTACGGCCTCGGTCAGCCGTCGCCCCGCGCCGCGGAGGCGGCCGGCCCGGCCGTGCCCGCCGTCCCGGCGGCCGCGGCGGGGGTCTGCGCCCCCTCCGGGCCGTTCTCCGTACCGCCCTCGGCGGCCGGGGTGTGCAGGGCCGGCTTCGACTTCAGCGCGACCTCCTTGATGAACAGCACCAGCACCAGCCCGAGCAGCGCGGCCGGGGCGGCGTACAGGAAGACGTCGCCGACGCCGTGCCCGTACGCGGACTCGATGACGGTCCGGAACGGCGCGGGCAGCTTGTCGAGGTCGGGGATCCCGCCCCCGGCGGTGCCGCCGTGCCCCAGGGCCGCGGCCTTCGGGCCGAGAGCGGCCAGCCCCTCCTGGACGTAGTGGGTGACCCGGTTGGCCATCACCGCACCCAGCGCGGAGACGCCCATGGCGCCGCCGAGGGAGCGGAAGAAGGTGACGACGGAGCTGGCGGCGCCGAGGTCCTCGGGGGCCACCTGGTTCTGGGTGGCGAGGACCAGGTTCTGCATCATCATGCCGAGGCCGAGGCCGGTCAGCGCCATGTAGACCGCGATGTGCCAGTACGGGGTGTCGTAGCGCAGGGTGCCCAGCAGGCCGAGCCCGGCGGTCAGCAGCACGCCGCCGGAGACCAGCCAGGCCTTCCACTTGCCGGTCTTGGTGATGACCTGGCCGGAGACCGTGGAGGAGACGAACAGGCCGCCGATCATCGGGATGGTCAGGACGCCGGACATGGTGGGGGACTCGCCCCGGGCCAGCTGGAAGTACTGGCTGAAGAAGACCGTGCCGGAGAACATCGCGATGCCGACGAAGAGCGAGGCCGCGGAGGCCAGGCTGATGGTCTTGTTGCGGAACAGCCGCAGCGGGATGATCGGGTTGCTCGCGCGGGACTCGACGAGGACGAAGAGCAGGCCGAGCACCACGGCGCCGCCGGTCATGGCCAGGGTGGTCCAGGAGATCCAGTCGTACGAGTCCCCGGCCTGGGTGACCCAGATCAGCAGCAGCGAGACGGCCCCGCTGATCAGGAAGGCGCCCAGCCAGTCGACCTTGACGTCGCGGCGGACCACCGGGAGCCGCAGGGTCTTCTGCAGCACGACCAGCGCGATGACCGCGAACGGCACGCCGACGTAGAAGCACCAGCGCCAGCCCAGCCATTCGGTGTCGGTGATGACGCCGCCGAGCAGCGGGCCGCCGACGGTGGCGACGGCGAAGACCGCGCCGAGGTAGCCGCTGTAGCGGCCGCGTTCGCGCGGGGAGATCATCGCGGCCATCACGATCTGGGCGAGGGCGGAGAGGCCGCCGACGCCGATGCCCTGGACCACGCGGCAGGCGATCAGCATCCCGGTGTTCTGCGACAGGCCCGCGACCACGGAGCCGAGGACGTAGATCACCAGGGATATCTGGACGAGCAGCTTCTTGCTGAAGAGGTCGGACAGCTTGCCCCAGAGGGGGGTCGCGGCCGTCATCGACAGCAGGGCCGCGGTGACGACCCAGGTGTAGGAGGACTGCGTGCCGCCGAGGTCGCTGATGATCTGGGGCAGGGCGTTGGAGACGATCGTGGAGGACAGGATCGCCACGAACATGCCGAGCATGAGCCCGGACAGCGCCTTCATGATCTGCGGGTGGGTCATGGGTGCGCCGTCGGACGTGGTCTCCGGCCGGCCGCCTCCCCGCACACCGGGGGGTGTGGTCGTAGCCATGTGTTTCCTTTGCCTAGAAGCTCGATCGGAGTCGGGCCAGCAGGGTGTTCAGTACGTCGATGTCCTCGGCCGACCAGTCGGCCAGGGCCTTCTCCAGCGCGTCCGTGTAGCGGGCGCCGAGCTCGGCGAGCATGGCGCGCCCCGCTTCGGTCAGGCGCAGGATCCGGCAGCGGCCGTCGCCGGGGTCGGTCTCCCGCTCGATCCAGCCGCGCTGCGCCACGTGGGCGACGTGCCGGCTGCTGACGGAGATGTCGACGGCCATGAACTCGGTGAGCCGGCTGAGCCGCATCTCGCCGTGCCGGTCGAGGACGGTGAGGACGGCGGCGGAGCCGGGCGGACAGTGCGGGGGCAGCATCCGGGCCAGGTCGCGTTTCACCGCTCCTACGCCGGTGAGTTGGCGGGCCAGCTCCTCGTACCGGGTGTGCCGGGCCGTCTGCGTTGTCACCGGGAACCGCCCCCATCTTGTTGCTTAGGGCAACCATAGAACCGCATGGTTGCTACAGGCAAATGAATCCCGGGGGTGAGGCGGTAAAGGAATCGGAAAACCCGCTAGGGTCCTGAGCCATGTCTGCGAACCACACCCCACCCGGATCCGAGGGCGCGCACGACCCCGCCGGCAGCACCCAGATGTTCCGCGCGTTCGTGGAGGAGGGCGAGCCGGCCCGGGCCCCGTCCGTCCCGGGTGCCCGGCGGCGCGCGAAGGAGTCCGGTGCGAAGGGCGGCGCGACGGCGGCCGTGGTCATCGCCCTGGTGCTCGTGATCGCCGCGTCCCTGTGGGTGGCCCTCCGCTGACGGCGCGGCGGTTCCCGCGGGGTCCGCGGGCTCAGCTCCAGGCGGCGGTGACCTGCCGGGTCTCCACGTGCATGCCCAGCGGGACCCGCCACGCCTCGACGCAGACCGTGTAGGTCTGCGTCTTCGAGGTGCCGCCCGCGAGGGGGGCGGGCAGGGGCTGGGTCGTGGTGATCGTGGCCCAGTCGATGCCGAGGGCGCCGATGACGTGCGTCGCGAAGCTGACCGTCCCCGAACGGGCGGCGGTGGTCCCGGTGTTGGTGAAGGTCACCGTGACCCGCTCGCACCAGCGGTCGGGCGCCGCCGCGCGGGCCGGGGCGCTGAGCGTGAGCCGCGCCGGGGTGGCCGGCGGGGCGGGCGGCGTGGTGCTCGGCTTCGGGGCAGGAGGGGCCGGCGGGACCGGAGTGCCGGGGGTGCCTGGCGGGGTCGGTGGGGCTGGAGTGGCCGGTGGGACCGGAGTGCCGGGCGGGGGCTGAGAGCCCGGGGCGGTGGAGCCCGTGCCGCCCGCGCCCCCGGTGCCCCCGGTGCCGCCGGGGGCGGCCGGGGTGCCCGGGTCCGGCGGGGTGCCGGGCGCGGGTACGGAGCCGCCGGGGGCGGCGGCCGTCCCTCCGCCCTGGGCGGAGCCGCCGGGGGACGGGGACCCGGGCGCGCCGGGCGACGTAGAAGAAGGGGCACTCGCGGAGGCGGCCGAGCCATCGGGCGCGAGCGGCTGGAACTCCACCCGTCCGCGGGGCGGCACGTTCTCCCCCGCGCCCCGCTCGGGGCCCGCGGCGGCGGCGCCCACGGCGGCATAGCCGTCCCGGCCGGGCCCGCAGCCGGTGAGGGCGGCGGCCGTGCAGCACAGGGCGAGGGCGAGGGCGGCGCGGGATCCCGTTCGCATCGCGCCAGTGTTCCTGACGCGATGTCATATGTGAACCCCGCGCTCCTGCGTCAGTCCCCGATCAGGCCCGTGCGCAGCTGGGCGAGCGTGCGGGTGAGCAGCCGGGAGACGTGCATCTGGGAGATGCCGACCTCCTCGCCGATCTGCGACTGGGTCATGTTCGCGAAGAACCGCAGCATGATGATCTGCCGCTCCCGGGGAGGGAGTTTGGCCAGCAGCGGCTTGAGCGACTCGCGGTACTCGACGCCCTCGAGCGCGCTGTCCTCGTAGCCGAGCCGGTCCGCGAGCGAGCCCTCGCCGCCCTCGTCCTCCGGAGAGGGCGAGTCGAGCGAGGAGGCGGTGTAGGCGTTGCCGACGGCGAGGCCGTCGACGACCTCCTCCTCGGTGACGCCGAGCACGGCCGCCAGCTCCGGCACGGTCGGGGACCGGTCCAGCTTCTGGGCGAGCTCGTCACTGGCCTTGGTCAGCGCGAGGCGCAGCTCCTGGAGCCGGCGCGGGACGCGGACGGACCAGGAGGTGTCCCGAAAGAATCGTTTGATCTCGCCCACGACGGTCGGCATCGCGAACGTCGGGAACTCCACTCCGCGTTCGCAGTCGAACCGGTCGATCGCCTTGATCAGGCCGATGGTGCCGACCTGGACGATGTCCTCCATCGGCTCGTTGCGGCTGCGGAACCGGGCCGCCGCGTAGCGCACCAGCGGCAGGTTCAGCTCGATCAGGGTGTCTCGTACGTACGTCCGTTCGGGGCTGTCCGCGTCCAGGGCGGCAAGTCGCTGGAAGAGGGAGCGGGAGAGGGTGCGGGTGTCGATGGCTTCCGAGCGGTCGGACACTGCCGGCAGCTCACGCGTGTCGAGCGTGAGCACCTTGGAGCTGCCCTGTTCTGCGGACATGCCACCCCCTTGAGGTCGCGGACGGTCGCGTCTCTGCGTCCGTCGGAGGAACGCAGCCTCCACCTGAATACCGGAGGCGGGGCTGCGGCAAACGCGGTTCCAGCAGAATGTCACATGTCGGCAACACGCTGTAGCGCCATGTCGACAAGTATCTCCAGCGACAGACAGCCGACCGAGCGGAATGAGCCGATTCTGTAGGGAAACCCGGGAAGGGCTCCACCCGATCCGGTTAAGCCTCGATCCTGTTTGCGGATCGCAGACGGGCGAAGCTCCGCGCGAGCAGCCGGGACACGTGCATCTGGGAGACGCCCAGCTCCGCGCTGATCTGCGACTGCGTCAGGTTGTTGTAGTACCGCAGCAGGAGGATCCGCTGCTCCCGCTCCGGCAGCTGGACCAGCAGGTGGCGTACGAGGTCACGGTGCTCGACGCCGGCCAGCTCGGGGTCCTCGTAGCCGAGCCGGTCGAGCAGGCCGGGCATGCCGTCGCCCTCCTGGGCGGCCTCCAGGGAGGTGGCGTGGTAGCTGCGGCCGGCCTCGATGCAGGACAGCACCTCGTCCTCGCCGATCCGCAGCCGCTCGGCGATCTCGGCGGTGGTGGGGGTGCGGCCGTGGAGGGTGGTGAGGTCCTCGGTGGCGGCGTTGACCTGCACCCACAGCTCGTGGAGGCGGCGCGGGACGTGGACGGTGCGGACGTTGTCGCGAAAGTATCGTTTGATCTCGCCCACGACCGTCGGCATCGCGAAGGTGGGGAACTGGACCCCGCGCTCGGGGTCGAACCGGTCGATCGCGTTGATCAGGCCGATCGTGCCGACCTGGACCACGTCCTCCATCGGCTCGTTGCGGCTGCGGAAGCGGGCGGCCGCGTACCGGACGAGCGGGAGGTTGGCCTCGATCAGGGCCCCCCGCACGCGGTGGTGCTCGCTGGTGCCCGGTTCCAGGTCCTTCAGCTGCCCGAAGAGCACCTGGGTCAGGGCCCGGGTGTCGGCTCCCCGGCCCTGGGGCCTCGGCGGAACCGGCGTGGCCGGCGGCTCCTGGGAACCCTCCTGCGCCCCCTGGCCCGGCTCCTGCGCGCGCGCCTCGGGGCCGCCTTCGGGACGGGCTTCGGTACGGGCTTCGGTACGGGCCTCGGGGCGGGCTTCGAGGCGGTCTTCGGGACGGCCTTCCAGGCGGGCCTCGGGGCGCGGCTCGTGCGGGCGGAGCTCTTGCTGGGGAGGCACCTGAGGCGCAGTACTGGCCGGCACGGTCACGCCACCCCTTCGATCAACTCATCGGTCAAAAGCGGTCATAGCATCACAAGAGATGTGCACTATGTGCAAGCACCGTATATAGCCGTGTTGAGGGCAAGTTGGGCATTCAGGGGTAGTTATTCACCCGAAGTCACTGCGGTGAACGAGAAAGGCCCCCCACTCGTCGGAGTGGGGGACCTGGAAGTCCGGAAATCGCTTCAGCGTACGCGTTCAGTTCACCAGTTCGGTGATGAACTCGCCGATACCGGAGGCGGCGTCCGATATGCCTTGGAAGCCTATTCCCACCATCTCGGCCGCCCGCTTGGGCTGGGTGATGATCACGAAGAGGACGAACACGGTGAGGACGCCCGTGATGAGCTTCTTGGTGTCCATGAACGGTGTCGGCCTCCCCAACCGGTGCTGCAAAGTCGGGTGAGTCTAACCGGTCGGGTTTGGACGCTCACCCGCCCTTTAGGGACCAATGACCCGCTGGTTGGGGCCCTTTGCCGCTGGGTGTGCGGTTGCGGGAGGCGCAGGATGGAGCACGAGCCCACCGGTTCTGGCAGGAAGCCGGTGGGTGAGGGACAGGGCCTCACTGCGGGGCCCGAGCCGCGGGTATCCCCCTGACCGCGGCTCGGGCGGCAGGTCCGTCCTCACCGGGGGAAGTGGCTTTGTCCCCCCGATGCCACTTCCCCCGTCCCCGTCGTCGAAGGCCCCGGCTCCGGCCGAGGCCTTCTTCGCGTGGTCCGGGACGGGGGGCGGTGTCGGCCGCGGCGGCGGGGCGGGCGCCTACTGGATGGCGCCGGCCAGGCTCAGGACCGGCTCGACGGGCGCGATCACCGGCGCGAGCTGGTCGGGCAGGGTCATCAGCTGGTTCAGCTGGTTGGCCCCCTCGCTGACCTTCGCGCCGATCTCCTGGACCGAGGCGGGCTGGGAGCCGGCCGGCATCCCCGGAGCGGCGGTGGGCAGGTCGGGAAGGGCGAGGGGGGCCACTCCCACGGGCGCGGCGGTGGCGGCGGGTGCGGCGAGGCCCGCGGCGGCCCCCGCGAGGGCGAAGGCGGCGAGCATGCGCTGGGTCTTGGTCATGCCGTGACAACGGCCGAGCGGGCGGCCGGTCACGGCGGGGACGCACGAGAGCCCCGGTTCGTACGAACCGGGGCTCTCGATCAAGAGCGGTAGTGGAGGGATTTGAACCCCCGATGGGTTGCCCCATACTCGCTTTCGAGGCGAGCTCCTTCGGCCACTCGGACACACTACCGAGAGAGATCCTAGCCCACGGTGGGGAGTGCTTTGCAAATCCGCAGCACAGACCGCACCCGCGCCGCCCTCGTCACCGCTCCCGGAAGAAGTCGGTGAGCTGCCGTGCGCACTCCTGCTCCAGCACCCCGCGGATCACCTCGGGCCGGTGGTTGAGCCTGCGGTCGCGGACGAGGTCCCACATCGACCCCGCCGCGCCCGCCTTCTCGTCTCCGGCGCCGTAGACGATCCGCGCCACGCGGGACTGGACGAGCGCGCCCGCGCACATCACGCACGGCTCCAGGGTCACGACCAGCGTGCACCCCGTCAGCCGCCACTCCCCGAGCCGTTCGGCCGCGCGCCGCAGCGCCAGCACTTCGGCGTGCGCCGTGGGATCGCCGACGGCCTCCCGTTCGTTGTGCCCGGTGGCGAGGAGCTCCCCGCCGGGGCCGAGCACGACGGCACCGACCGGCACGTCGCCGGCCGGTACCGCCAGGGCGGCCTGCTCCAGCGCGAGGCGCATGGAGTCCCGCCAGGGATCCCGTACGGGATCGGGGTCGTACACGGTGTCGTGCTCGGCGATCACTAGCGGACGGCCTCCAGGACCTCGGTGGCGCCGAGGGCGTCGGCGATCTCCGTCAGGGCGTCTCCGTCGAGGGACAGCAGTTCCTTGTGGCCGACCCCGAGATCGTCCAGCAGGCGGGGGTCGCCGAGGGGGCCGGCCGGAGCGGGCTCGGAGCCGGTGAGCGGCTCGTCGTCCTGGTCGTCGTCCTCGTCCGTGAAGGCGGCGACCGGTTCGTCGTCGCCGTCCTCGGTGCCGTCCAGGTCCAGTTCGTCGAGGTCGTCGTCGTCCTCGTCGGTGCCCATCAGCTCCTTCGTCAGCATCGATCCGTAGGAGCTGCGGTCGGCCGCGGAGGCGTTCGACACGAAGTACCGAGGGTCCTCCTCTCCGTCCACGCGGATGACGCCGAACCAGGCGTCCTCCTGCTCGATGAGGGCGACCACCGTGTCGTCGTCGACAGCGGCGGAACGTGCGAGATCGATCAGATCACTGAGGGACTCGACGTCGTCGAGTTCCATGTCGCTCGCTTCCCACCCGTCTTCGGTGCGCGCGAGCAGTGCGGCGAAATACACCGTGACTCTCCCACTGGTCGTAGGCGTGCCGGTTGGAGGTCCCCCCGGCCGGAGGGTGGGGAGAACGGCCGTGACGCTTGCCGTCCGCACCCCGCCCAATCGGCATCGTGGCAGAAACAGCGGCTTTGCGAGAGGTCTTCGGCGCGGCGGCCGTGTCGCGGCGCCGCCCGGCCGCGCGGGTCACCAGCGGAAGGTGCGCATCCGCATCTGCTGCCGCATCCGGGCCGCGCGGGCGCGCCGGGGCTGCACCCGGTCCCGCAGTTCCCGGGCCTCGTTCAGGTCGCGCAGGAACTGCGCGCGTCGCGCCCTGCGCTGCGCCGCCGTCTCCGGCGCCTCGTAGACCTCTCTCCCGTCGATGTCGTTGGGCTGCGTCTCGGGCATCGGCACCACCCCAGGCTGGGTCAGGTCGTCCTCCTCCGCCGGCGCGGAGCAGACCCCCCGGTGCCACCTTCCCCCGCACGGCGCGTTTGATGCCACCCCCCGCGCAGATAGCCCCAGGTCAGGGGTCGGCGCAACGGATGCGGGTGCCGCGGTGGCCGACGGTCAGACCCCGTCCTCGACGGTGAGGGACGGTACGACGGCCACCGGGCCCTGCGCGTGCTGGAGCACCGCGTGCGCCACCGACCCCATCAGCAGGGACCGCACGCGCGGGTGGTGGCGGCCGACCACGACCAGCGCCGCCGACCGGGACGCCTCCACCAGCCGCCCGGCCGCGTTCCCGGGCTCGGCGGCCTGCTCGACGGGTACGTCCGGGTACCGCTCCCGCAGCGGGGCCAGCCGCTGCGTCTGGGCCCGCAGCGTCTCCCGTTCGGCGGGCACCGTGTCCGCGTCGTCGGTGAGCGCCTCGGGCGGGATCACCGCGAAGGGGCCGCCGAGCAGCGTCGTCGGCCCGGGCGGGAGGGCGTACGCCGAGACCACCTGGACGGTGGTCCCCCGTGCGGCGGCTTCCGCGAAGGCGAAGGCCAGTACGTCGTCGGGGGTCTCGGCGGCGTGCAGCCCGACCACCACCTTGCCGGCCGAGTCCCCCGCCGGAGCGCCGGCCGCGTCCCGGCCGGGGGCCGCGTCCCGGCTCGGGGCGGCGTCGCGGTCGGCGTGCGGGACCACCACCACCGGGCAGGAGGCGGTGCCGGACACGGCCCGGCTGTTCGACCCGAGCAGCAGCGTGGCGAACCCGCCGCGCCCCCGGGAGCCCATCACCAGCATCAGCGGCGAGCCTTCGCCGCTGATCACGCGCAGGGCCGCCGGAACCGAGCCCTCCAAGGCCTCGTAGCGGACCTCCGCGGGCAGCTCGGGGGCGGTCGCGAGGAGGCCGCGTACGTGGTCGCCGACCGGGTCGGCGTACTCCTCGGGCTCGTTGGGGTCGTGCAGGGCCGAGCGGCGGCCGGCGTACAGCTGGGACGCCTCGGGCAGCACGTGGGCGACCAGCAGCCCGGTGCCGTGCCGCAGCGCCGCGGTGCGGGCCCACTCGAGCGCGCGGAGGCTGTGTTCCGATCCGTCGACGGCCGCGATGACCGGTCCGTTGCTCACCAGTCAAGGGTGCTCGGCGCCGCGGCGGCCCGCAACGCAGGGCGCCGGGCGGACGCGGAGCGGGGTGCGCAGCGCGTAGCCTTTTGCCAGTGGGTCGCGAACAGGCGGCCGTTTTCGCAGGTAGCAGGGTCTCGCAGTTCGCAGATCGCAGGTCGAAGCCCGGCTGAGTCTTGGAGGATGTTGTGCGTTTGCAGGTCGTCGATCACCCCTTGGTGGCGCACAAACTCACCACGCTGCGCGACAAGCGCACCGACTCGCCCACCTTCCGGCGGCTCGCCGACGAGCTGGTGACCCTCCTCGCGTACGAGGCCACCCGCGACGTGCGGACCGAGCAGTCCGACATCGAGACCCCGGTGGGCCCGACCACCGGCGTCAAGCTGGCCCGCCCGCGTCCGCTGGTGGTGCCGATCCTGCGCGCCGGCCTCGGCATGCTGGACGGCATGGTCCGGCTGCTGCCGACCGCCGAGGTGGGCTTCCTGGGCATGGTCCGCAACGAGGAGACCCTCGAGGCCTCCACGTACGCGACGCGCATGCCCGAGGACCTCTCCGGCCGCCAGGTGTACGTCGTCGACCCGATGCTGGCCACCGGCGGCACGCTGGTCGTCGCGATCCAGGAGCTCATCAAGCGCGGGGCCGACGACGTGACCGCCGTGGTGCTGCTGGCCGCGCCCGAGGGCGTCGAGGTCATGGAGCGCGAGCTCGCGGGCACGCCGGTGACGGTGGTGACGGCCGCCGTGGACGAGCGGCTCAACGAGCACGGCTACATCGTGCCGGGCCTGGGCGACGCAGGCGACCGCATGTACGGCTCGGCCGAGTAGCGCGCCGCCCCCGCGTTCCGGGGGATCAGCACTGCTTGGAGGGCGCGGGCGCGGGGTTGGCCAGGAGGGCCAGCGCCTTGTCCGCGTCCTCCTTCGTGCTGAGCTCCTTGAAGGCGTCGCCGAGGATCAGGTCGATGTCCGTGCCCTCGCGGGCGTCGGTCTGCGTGGTGACCCCGGCGAGCTGGGTGCCGAGGACGGAGTAGGCGGCCTTGTCGGTGCGCGGGGAGCCGAGCAGTATCCCGGTCCCGGGGACCTTCTTGTCGAAGTCGGCGGGGGCGTTGCCGACCTGGCCGATGGTGAAGCCGCGCTTCTTCAGCTCGTCGCCGACGGCCTTGGCCAGGCCCGCGCGCGGAGTCGCGTTGTAGACGTTGACGGTGATCTGGCCGGGCTGGGGGAGGACGACCGCGGGGGCACCCGAGGCGGCGGGGGCCGCGTCCGGTCCGGCGCCGGGTTGCACGGCGCCGGCGGGCTTGGCGGGTGCGGCGGACGCCGTCGGGCAGTCCTTGCCGGCCGCCGCCGCACCGCGCTTGCCGCTGCCGTCGCCGAACACGTCCATGAGCTGCAGCGCCCCGTAGCCGAGCAGGGCCAGCGCCAGGACCGACCCGAGCAGGGCGGCGACGATCTTCCGACGCCGCCGGGGGCGGCTCATGCGGGGGTAGGCAGCTCCCGTTACGCGGTACTTTCCGCCCATGCCGGGGGGAGTGAGCATGCTCATGGGCGCAGCGTAGTGCCGTACCGGAATGGTGCCTACTAAATGATGAGTTGATCGGGTGATGCCGACCCGAAAGGCGCAATCAGTCCATCTCGAGCACGCGTGCGTGCAGGACCTGGCGCTGCTGGAGGGCGGCGCGCACGGCGCGGTGCAGCCCGTCCTCCAGGTAGAGGTCGCCCTGCCACTTCACGACGTGGGCGAAGAGGTCCCCGTAGAAGGTGGAGTCCTCGGCGAGCAGGGTCTCGAGGTCCAGCTGCCCCTTGGTGGTCACGAGCTGGTCGAGCCGGACCGGGCGCGGGGCGACGTCCGCCCACTGCCGGGTGGTTTCCCTGCCGTGGTCGGGGTACGGCCGCCCGCTTCCGATGCGCTTGAAGATCACACGGAAAGCCTACCGGGCCGGTGCCTCCGGGCGCAGCCTCGCTCGGGTGGTGCAAAGGTGGCACACGGGGCTATTCCGGGAGGGATGCATGAGTCAGAGCACCGACCCGGCCGGTTCGGGCGGCACGCCCGGCGCGGCCGACGCGGCCGCCGCCGAGATCGCCGCCGGTTACGCCTTCACCGGCCCCGCGCTCGATCTCGGGGCGCTGCTCTGGGACGGGCAGTGCCTGCCCGGGCGGCAGATCCGCATCCCGCTGTCGATGCTCAACCGGCACGGGCTCGTGGCGGGCGCCACGGGCACCGGCAAGACCAAGACCCTCCAGTTGATCGCCGAACAGCTGTCGGCGAGCGGCGTGCCCGTCTTCCTCGCCGACATCAAGGGGGACGTCTCGGGCATCTCGGCGCCCGGCGCGGCGAACGACAAGACCGCGCAGCGGGCCGGGGAGGTCGCGCAGGAGTGGCGGCCCACGGGATGCCCGAGCGAGTTCTACTCGCTGGGCGGGATCGGCCCCGGCATCCCGGTCCGTGCGACGGTGACCGCCTTCGGGCCGGTGCTGCTGTCCAAGATCCTCCAGCTCAACCGGACGCAGGAGCAGTCCCTCGGCCTGATCTTCCACTACGCCGACTCCAAGGGCCTGGAGCTGATCGACCTCAAGGACCTGCGGGCGGTGGTCGCCTTCCTCGTCTCCGACCGCGGAAAGCCCGAACTGAAGGGGATCGGCGGGCTCTCGACGGTCACCGCCGGGGTGATCCTGCGCGCCCTGACCGCATTCGAGCAGCAGGGCGCCGCGCAATTCTTCGGCGAGCCCGAATTCGACACCGGGGAATTCCTCCGGACGGCCGCCGACGGGCGCGGAGTGGTCTCCGTACTGGAACTCCCGGCAGTCCAGGACAAACCGCAGCTTTTCTCCACATTCCTGATGTGGCTGCTGGCCGACCTGTACGGCGGCCTCCCCGAAGTCGGCGACCTGGACCGGCCCAAACTGGTCTTCTTCTTCGACGAGGCGCACCTGCTGTTCCACGACGCCTCGAAGGCGTTCCTGGAGTCCATCACCCAGACCGTCCGGCTGATCCGCTCCAAGGGAGTCGGCGTCTTCTTCGTCACCCAGACCCCCAAGGACGTACCGGCCGACGTGCTGGCCCAGCTCGGCAACCGGGTCCAGCACGCCCTGCGCGCCTTCACCCCGGAGGACGCCAAGGCCCTCAAGGCCACCGTCAAGACCTTCCCGCACTCCGCGTACGACCTGGAGGAGACGCTGACCGGGCTCGGCACCGGCGAGGCGGTGATCACGGTGCTCAGCGAGCGGGGCGCCCTCACGCCGGTCGCCGCCACGCGGCTGCGCGCCCCGCAGTCCCTGATGGGGCCGGTCGAGGCCGGCGCCCTGGACCGCGCCGTGAAGGCGTCGCCGCTGTACGCGCGCTACGCCGAGCCGGTCGACCGCGAGTCCGCGTACGAGAAGATCACCGCCGAACAGGCCGCCGCGGAGGCCGGGGCGGAGGCGGCGGCCGCGGCGGCGGAAGCCGGGAAGCAGGCCGAGGAGGCGGCGAGGTCCGCCCGCAAGACGCCCCGACCGGAACCCTCCCTGGCCGAACAGGTCGTGGGGAGCGGTCTGTTCCGCTCCCTGGCCCGGTCGATCGGCACGCAGCTGGGACGCGAGATCTCCCGGTCGGTCTTCGGGACGGCGCGGCGACGGCGCTGAACCCGGAGGCCGTGCGCACCCCTCCAGACGGAATCGAGCGAACCGGCTGTTTGCGGTGCGGCGGCCGCTGACAGACTCGGGGGTATGCGGACCGAACTCACCGACACCACGTCCAGCAAGATCGGCCGGGCGCTGCTCGACGCCCGGCGGGCCGTCGGCAGCCCCACCATGGGGCTCGTGCTGACCCTCGTCATCGTCACCGACGAGGAGAACGCCTACGACGCCGTACGCGCGGCCTCCGAGGCCTCGCGCGAGCACCCGTGCCGGATCATCACCGTGATCAAGCGGACCTCGCGCGGCCCCGAACGGCGGCGCAAGACACGGCTCGACGCCGAACTGCGCGTGGGATCGGACGCCGGCTCCGGGGAGATCGTGCTGCTGCGCCTGCACGGCGACCTCACCAGCCAGGCCGGTTCGGTGGTGCTGCCGCTGCTGGCGCCGGACGCGCCGGTCGTGGCGTGGTGGCCGGCCGGCGCGCCCGCCGATCCCGCCCGCGACGAGCTGGGCGCGCTGGCGCAGCGCCGGATCACCGACTCCCAGGCGGCGCCCGACCCGCTGGGCGTGCTGGCCGCGCGCGCGGCCTCGTACGCCCCCGGCGACACCGACCTGGCCTGGACCCGGCTCACGCCGTGGCGGTCCCTGCTGGCCTGCGCCTTCGACCAGAAGCCGCTGCCGGTGACCGCCGCGGCGGTGGAGAGCGAGCCCGACAACGCGAGCGCGGAGCTGCTGGCGCGCTGGCTGGAGGACCGGCTCGGGGTGCCGGTGGCCCGGGTGGCCACGGACGGGCCGGTCATCACCCGGGTCCGGCTGGAGACGTCGGCCGGCGAGGTGGTCGTGGACCGCCCCACCGGCTCGCTGGCCACGCTGGTCCTGCCCGGCTGGCCCGACCGCAAGGTCGCGCTCAAGATCCGCAGCACCGCCGAACTGATCGCGGAGGAACTGCGGCGGCTCGACGCCGACGAGGTCTACGCCTCGGCGCTGCGCAGCCGGCCGGCCCAGGCGTCGCTCTCGGCGTAGTGGTTGTCGTACGCGGGCTGGCTGTCGATGATGTCCTGCACGGTGGCCTCGCCCGCGCGCACCCGCCCGAGGAGGCGGTAGTAGTCGAAGCGGGCCATCCCGGGGGTGAAGCCGACGAACACCTCGGCGGTGTGGCCGGCGGCCGGGGCGAAGGCGTGCTTCACACCGGGGGCGATGCTGAGGAAGTCGCCCTTGGCGAGGGTGTGGACCTCGTCGCCGACGAGCACGTCGAGGCGGCCGTCGGTGACGTGGAAGAACTCGGTGGCCCTGGTGTGGAAGTGCACCGGCGCACCGGCGGCGCCGACCTCGAACCGGGCGGTGTTGCAGGTGAGTTCGGGGGTGTCGGTGAGGAGCGTGATGAAGCTGCCGGGACCGTCGGAGATGACTTCGGCGCCGTCGGCGCGCGTGAGGTTTTCGATCATGGTCCCGACCCTACGGCGACCCCCGCTCCGCCGCGGCCGGGTTTCCCGCCCCGCCGCCCGCCCGCTCGGCCGGGCGGCCGAGGGGGTGTCCGCGAAGTCCCGCCTGCCCTGCGACGCCTGGCACCGCACCTCGCCGCGTTGTCGGGCCGGCCCGGGTACGTCCAGTACGCGGGCGGCCCTCCGCCTTGCGATGCACGGCACCAGACGCCGCAGGGCCCGCCCTTCGGGCGGCCGGCGCTACTTCGCGGACACCCCCTGGGAGCCCTTCGCGGCGGCCTTCTGCGCCTGCTTGTACGCGCGGACCTTCGCCAGTGAGTCCGGCCCGGTGATGTCGGCCGCCGAGCGGTACACGTCGGGCAGTCCGTAGCCGCCGGCGGCCTCCCGCCACCCCTGCGGGCGGACGCCGAACCGCTTGCCCAGCAGCGCCAGGAAGATCTGCGCCTTCTGCTCCCCGAAGCCGGGCAGCGCCTTCAGCCGGCCCAGCAGCTCCGCTCCCGTGGCGGCGTCGGCCCAGACGGCGGCGGCGTCCCCGTCGTAGTGCTCCACCAGGTACGCGCACAGCTGCTGGATCCGCTTCGCCATCGATCCCGGATACCGGTGCACGGCCGGCTTCTGCGAGAGCAGTGCGGCGAAGGCCTCCGGGTCGTGGGCGGCGATGGCGTGCGCGTCGAGGTCGTCGGCGCCGAGCCGCCGGGCGATCGTCCACGGCCCCGAGAAGGCCCACTCCATCGGCACCTGCTGGTCGAGCAGCATGCCGGTGAGCGCGGCCAGCGGGCTGCGGGCGAGGAGGGCGTCGGCCTCGGGCTGCTGCGCGAGCCGGATGGTGATCTCGTCCATGCCTCCAGCCTCCCCCGGGACCGGCGTCCCCGCGCGGTCGGCGCGCGGTCCGGCGCGCCGTCGGGCGCTGCCCGCGTCCGTCCGGCGCGCGATTGTCAGACCCGCCGCCTAGCGTGGTTGCGACGGCGCAAGCATGCGTAGAGGACGACACAGGAGTCGATCGGCCATGGCTGAGTTCCCGGAAGGCGCCCCGTGCTGGGTGGACGCGATGTTCACCGACGTGGAGGCCGCCAAGGAGTTCTACGGAGACGTGCTGGGCTGGACCTTCGGCGAGGCCACCAGCGAATACGGCAACTACACGCAGGCCTACTCCGGCGGCAAGGCGGTCGCGGCCGTGGTGCCGCCGATGCCCGGGGGCGAGGCGCCCTCGCAGTGGTGTCTGTACTTCGCCTCGCGGGACGCGGCGGCCACCGCCGAGAAGATCAAGGCGGCGGGCGGCACGCTGATGATGGAGCCGATGCAGGTCGGCAGCTTCGGCACGATGGTGATCGCGAAGGAGCCGAGCGGCGCGGTCTTCGGCGTCTGGCAGCCGGGGGACCACAAGGGCTTCGAGAAGCTCGGGGAGTCCGGCGCGTACGCCTGGGCGGAGGTCTTCACGCGCGAGCCGGAGAAGGCGGACGGCTTCCTGTCGCAGGTCTTCCCGTACGAGTCCCAGCAGATGGAGGCCGGTGACGACCCGGAGGCCGCCGGGATGGACTTCAAGGTCTTCAGCGTCGGCGGCCCGGACAACCCGGTGCTGGGCCGGATGAGGATGGGCCAGGAGTTCCCGCCGGAGATCCCGTCGTACGTACAGGTCTACTTCGCCGTGCCGAACTGCGACGAGGCGGTCGAGAAGGCCACGAAGCGCGGCGGGGCGCTGCACTTCGGGCCGATGGACAGCCCGTTCGGCCGTTTCGCGGCGGTGACCGACCCGCAGGGGGCGGCGTTCGCGATGATCGACCTGTCGACGACGGTGGGGGAGATGCCGAAGTTCGGTTAGGCGGGGCCTCTTCGCCCGTCTTCTGCCCGGCGCCACCCGTGCCCCCGCCGGTCGACACGGCGGAGGCACGGGCGTGCGGGACGCCGGCCGGGTGTCAGTTCAACCCGTAGACCACGTAGGCGGGGTGGAAGACCGGGTGGAGGGCGGGGTGGACGACCAGCGGGACGTGCCAGACACCCGGAGCCGAGGCGGCGGTGTAGACGGCGGGGTAGCCGAAGGGCGGGAGCGGGAAGGGGCTCGGCGCGGCCTGGGCGGGGGTGCAGGTGAACAGGGCGGTGCTGAAAGCGAGCGCCGCGGCGGCGGCGATGTTCTTGATCATGCGTGCAGAGATAGCGCCGTCGCGCGCGCCCCCACCAGCCGAGGACACTCCCGATCACCCGGTTGCCGGAGCGGATTCACCGCAGAATCGATCACTCGTCGCTTTCGCCGGCGTTGTCGGGTGGCCGGTAAATATGCGCAGACGTACGCCGGTTGACCCCCTAGTGTGGTCCGCCATGCCTACCAATGAACATGTGATCGAACAGGCCCTGGAGCGGATCACCGCCGGCTACGTCTTTCCCGAGAAGGCCGCCGCCGTCGCGGCCGCCATCCGCGAGCGTCTCGCTGCGGGCGCGTACGCAGGCCTGGACGGCCCGGTGCTGTGCGAGACGGTGACGGCAGACCTCCAGGAGGTCTGCCCCGACAAGCACTTGCGGCTGCTGTGGACGCAGGAGCCGCAATCGCTGGAGCCGGTGGACGACGACGGCGGGCACGCCGCGTTCCTCGCGATGCTCAGGGCGGAGAACCAGGGGATCCGCCGCGTGGAGCACCTCGAGGGGAACGTCGCGCTCATCGACGTCCACCGCATCGCGACCGCCATCGAGGGCGCGAGCGCGATCGGCGCGGCCATGCAGTTGGTCGCCCACAGTGCGGCGCTCGTCCTGGACCTGCGGGCGTGCCTCGGCGGGTCTCCGGAAGGTGCGGCGATGTGGTGCAGCTACTTCTTCCCGGACGACCAGGTGCACCTGAACGACATCTACGACCGGATCTCCGACTCAACCCGGCAGTTCTGGACGGCGGGGCACCTGCCCGCCCCGCGCTACGCGGACCGCCCCGTCTACGTACTCACCAGCGAGATGACCTTCTCCGGGGGCGAGGACGTGGCGTACACCCTGCAAGCGCACGGCCGGGCCGTCGTCATCGGAGCGACCACGCGCGGCGGGGCCCATCCGACGTCCCGCCACGCGGTCGCCGAGCACGTCCTGGTCACCGTCCCGACGGCCCGGACCGTCAACACCGTCACCGGTACCAACTGGGAGGGCGTCGGGGTGGTGCCCGACGTCCCGGTTCCGGCGGACCGGGCCCTCGAGGAGGCGCTCAAGGCCGCGCTGCGCCGCGCAACGGTCTGACGGCGGCCGCCGGCTCCGGGAAGCGGGGGCAGCCGGCCGGTGCCCCCGCGCCGGAAGACCGTCAGCGGGGCGGCAGTTGGTCGTACGTCCTGTAGGTGTACAGCGCGGCCAGGGTGATCGCGTTGCCGGTCTGCGCCGGGAGCCCGAGCCTGTCGTTCAGGACCCGCCCGAGTGGCCCGCAGCCCTCGGCGGCCGGCACGGCGAAGGTGTCGTCCGCGGCGGCGAACTTGATCACTGGCGGGTTCTTCGAGACCCGCTCGGAGGGGCCCACGCGCTTCAGCCGGATTTCGACGGGGGTCTCGCCCGCGCCGATGACGCAGCCCCGCGGGAGCAGCGGGCCGAGGGCGCGGTAGCGGACGGTGAAGAGGCCCATGTCGTCGCCGACCGTGTAGAAGTCCGAGCGCCCGCCGTACTCCGGCTGGACGGACAGGCCCAGGGCGGGGCTGCGGTCGCCGCCCGGGCTGCCGGACAGGCCGCCGGGGACGGCGGTCGGCGCGCTGCGCAGGGCGCCCCAGACCTGGCCCCTGCTCCCGTCGGGCATCGGCCCTTCGGCGTGCGTGACGGTCATCGGGGCGAACTCGGGCAGGGTGCGGTTGCCGAGCGTCAGGGACCCGGTGGCGGTCATGACCTCGCACTTCCACCGTGCGGCGTCGGCCCCGGCCGGGAGGGCGGGGCAGTCGCTGAAGTCGTACGAGGGGCCGGGCGCGGGCGCCGCACCGGCGGATCCGGCGACCGTGAGGGTGAGGGCGGCGGCGACGGCGAGCCCGGCTGCCGCGCGGCGGAGGAAGGTGTGGGTCTGCATGCCCCCCACGCTGCCGTCCCGCCCGGCCCGGACGTCACCGGGGAAGCCCCCGCCCGCCCCCGAGGCGTCCCTGATCAGGACTCAGGGGGCGCCGGCCCAAGTGGCCGTTCACTCGATGTAGAGGCTCTGGCCGTGCCCGATCGCGGTCTGCCCCGGCAGGATCGGGTGCACCACCCGGCCGTCGCAGTGCGGGCCCGACCAGACCCACGCCGCCGCGTCCGTGAAGTTGGCGACCTCCGACGGGACGAAGTCGCCCAACGGGTAGCAGCCGCTGGGGTCGGCGTTCGGCGCGCGGTCGATGAACAGGACCCCCTGGGCCGCCTGTGCGCTGCCCGGCGCCGCCAGCGCCAGCGTCGCGGCCGCCGCGCACACCCCGAGCAGCCTTGCCGTCCTCCGTACCATCCGCCCGCCTCGTTCCTCTCGCCCGACCAGGTCTCCGGACTGAAGGTAAGGGCCGATTACGTTCCGTGATACGGCGCGCGGTGGTGCGGCAGGGGCGCGTGAAGAGCGTGATGCCCCTGCGCACGGACGCCGCGAAGGGTGTCGGTGGTCCCGGGCTCGTCCCGGACGGCGCCCAGGACCTGCCAGCCGAGGCGGGTGAGGCCGCACTCGGCCAGCAGGGCGTCCATTGCGGTGGTGAGGGCCAGGTCGGTGCGGTTCAGCCAGTAGCCGATGGGTTTCATCGGGTGCTCCCCGTGGGTGCGGGTCATCGGCGGGTGAAGGCGCCGGCGTTCTCCCGGGCCCACTGGCCGAACGTGCGGGCGGGACGGCCGAGGAGGGTCTCGGTGGTGTCGGCGATGGGGGCGGGGCCGTGGGTCGCGGCCTCCCACAGGTCGAGCAGCGAGGAGACCATCGGCGCGGGCATGTGGGCGCCCATCTCCTGCTCGGCCTCGGCGCGGGTGATGTGCTCGACGGGGATCGCGCGTCCGACGGCCTCCGCGAGCACCTCGATCTGGCGGCGGAAGGTGAGCGACTCGGAGCCGGTCAGGGTGAGGCGGCGGCCGGTGAGCGCGTCACCGGTGAGGGCCTCGAAGGCGATGTCGGCGATGTCCTCGGGGTGGATGGGCGCGATGTGCGCGTCCGGATGGGCGAGCCGGACCGGCATCGAACGGCCGACGGGCCAGGCCCAGCCGAGGGAGTTGCTGGCGAAGGCATCGGGTCGCAGGAAGGTGCAGGTGAGGGTGGAGGCGGCGAGGGCGCGTTCGACGTCGAGGCTGTGGCGCGCGAGCGGGTCGGTCTCGGCGTCCGGGCCGAGGACCGAGGACGAGGACAGCAGGACGACGTGCTCGACGCGGGCGGCCTCGGCGGCCCGGACGAGTTCGTCGATGCCGGCGGGCTGGGGGTAGAGGAAGACCTGGCCGACGCCGCGCAGTGCGGCGGCGAAGGTCTCGGGGCGGTCGAGGACCAGCTCGCAGGTCTCGACGCCGGCCGGGACGGCGAGCTCGGCGGGGCGTGCGCTGGCGGCGCGGACGGCGAGGCCCGCGGAGTGCAGACGGCTGATGACGGCCTGGGCGACTTTGCCGCGGGCGCCGGTGACGAGGACGGGCATGAGGGGCTCCGTTCATTGGCTGCGTACATATGCATGCTCACATGCACACGTTTTCACGTCAACACATGTTTGCGTGAAGTCACGTATGTACGATGGGCCCATGACGAAGCAGCAGGCGGAACCCGGTGACGACGAGCTGCTGGACGCCGTCGGTCCGGCGTTCGGGAAACTGCGGCGCTCCTCGCTCCTGGAGGTCGAGAACCCGATCTCGCAGAAGGACCTCAGTCGCACCCTGGTCCTCAACATCGTCCTGGAGATCGCCCAGGACGGGGCCCGCGAGGTCACCGTCGGCGCGGTCGGCGAGCACCTCGGGGTCGACCCCTCGGTGGCCAGCCGGATGGTGTCCGACTGCATTTCCGCGGGCTACCTGGTCCGCGCAGCCTCCCAGCAGGACGGCCGCCGTACGGTCCTCCACCTCAGCGCGGGGGGCCGGGAGCTGATGGACCGCTTCCGCCGGCACCAGCGCTCGGCGTTCGAGTACATCACCGCCGACTGGAGCGAGCGCGAGCGCCTGGACTTCGCGCGCCTGATGCTGAAGTACGTCGCGTCCCAGGAGGCCCTGCGCCGGCAGGACCGCTGACCGCCCGCCCGCCTCGCCGGGGCCCCGGAGCCGGGGGAAGCCGCGGGCGGCCGGGACGGCCCCCGCGTCACGGCGAAACGCCAGAGGGCCGGACCGCTGATGCGGTCCGGCCCTCTGGGCTGGCGGAGGATACGAGATTCGAACTCGTGAGGGGTTGCCCCCAACACGCTTTCCAAGCGTGCGCCCTAGGCCTCTAGGCGAATCCTCCGCCGCAAACAATACAAGACGTTGAGGGGTGCTCGCGAACACGATCCGGATGGGCGGTCCGGGATCGGAAACGGGGAGGGGACCGGCTCGATTCCGGGGGGTGACATCCGCTAGGGTGGGGCCCAGCCCCTCACGCGGCGCTATCTCACCCAACTCCCCCAGGGCCGGAAGGCAGCAAGGGTAAGTGGGCTCTGGCGGGTGCGTGGGGGGCCCTTTGCGTTCCCGGGCGGGTCCCGGGGCAGCGGCGGGCCGCTGTTGTCGGTGGGCCCGGATAACCTCGTAGACGTGTCGTCCCTTGCGCTGTACCGCCGCTACCGCCCCGAGTCGTTCGCCGAGGTCATCGGGCAGGAGCATGTCACTGTCCCGCTGATGCAGGCCCTGCGGAACAACCGGGTCAATCACGCGTACCTGTTCAGCGGGCCGCGCGGCTGTGGAAAGACGACCAGCGCGCGGATCCTGGCGCGCTGCCTGAACTGCGAGCAGGGCCCCACGCCCGACCCCTGCGGCACGTGCCAGTCCTGCCAGGACCTGGCCAGGAACGGGCCGGGGTCCATCGACGTCATCGAGATCGACGCCGCCTCGCACGGTGGTGTGGACGACGCCCGTGACCTGCGCGAGAAGGCCTTCTTCGGGCCCGCGTCCAGCCGGTACAAGATCTACATCATCGACGAGGCCCACATGGTCACCTCGGCGGGCTTCAACGCCCTGCTGAAGGTGGTCGAGGAGCCGCCGGAGCACCTCAAGTTCATCTTCGCGACGACCGAGCCCGAGAAGGTCATCGGGACGATCCGGTCGCGCACGCACCACTACCCCTTCCGGCTCGTGCCGCCCGGGACGCTGCGCGACTACCTCGGCGAGGTCTGCGGGCGCGAGGGCGCGCAGGTCGAGGACGGCGTGCTGCCGCTCGTCGTGCG
The DNA here is from genome assembly GCF_040651895.1 of Streptomyces sp. NPDC048352. NCBI lineage: Bacteria > Bacillati > Actinomycetota > Actinomycetes > Kitasatosporales > Streptomycetaceae > Streptomyces > Streptomyces sp. NPDC048352. The sequence continues at coordinate 870 of NZ_JBEZKZ010000002.1, read as the reverse complement.
GGCCGGAGCCGGCTCCGTGCGCGACTCGATGTCCGTCATGGACCAGCTGCTCGCCGGTGCGGGCGACGACGGTGTGACGTACGCCATGGCCACCTCCCTGCTCGGCTACACCGAGGGCTCGCTGCTCGACTCCGTCGTGGACGCCTTCGCCGCCGGGGACGGGGCCGCCGCCTTCGAGGTCGTCGACCGCGTGGTGGAGGGCGGCAACGACCCGCGGCGGTTCGTCGCCGACCTGCTGGAGCGGCTGCGCGACCTGGTGATCCTGGCCGCCGTGCCCGACGCCGGGGAGAAGGGGCTGATCGACGCCCCCGCCGATGTCGTGGAGCGGATGCAGGCCCAGGCGTCGGTGTTCGGGGCCGCCGAGCTCAGCCGCGCCGCCGACCTGGTCAACGCCGGGCTCACCGAGATGCGCGGTGCCACCTCGCCCCGGCTCCAGCTGGAGCTGATCTGCGCCCGGGTGCTGCTGCCGGCCGCCTTCGACGACGAGCGGTCCTTCCAGGCCCGCCTCGACCGGCTGGAGCGCAGCGGGCCCCCGGCCGCCGCCTTCATGGCGCCGCCCGCGGCCGCGCCGGCCGGGACGCCCGCCATGGGCTACGTGCCCGGGCCCGAGGCGCACGGAATGGCCCCGGCCGGGCCCGGTGGCGGGGTCGCCGCTGCGCGTGCCGCCGTACGGGGTACCGGGCCGCAGGAGGCTCCGGCAGCGGCGGCCGCCCCGGCGCCGGTCCAGGCCCCCGCCGAGGTCCAGGCGCCGGCACCGGTCCCCGCGCCGGTCCAGGCCAACGGCGCCACCCAGGTGATGTACGAGGGCACGCCGGACACCCCGCACCAGGGCCGGTTCTGGGAGGTCGTGCAGAAGTACGGCGTCACCAT